>NZ_VMLT01000114.1:0-9783 GCF_013276815.1 Streptococcus sp. 1055
TTGATAAGGGTACGGATCCGCTTAAACCAGCCACAGACGGAGACGGTTTCCCTGATGTTGTAGAAAAAGACGCAGGTTCAGATCCAAACGATCCTAAGTCAAATCCAGATACCAAAGATACCGATGGAGACGGTTTCCCTGATAAGGTAGAAAAGGCAGAAGGAACAGATCCAAACGATCCTCAGTCAAATCCAGATACCAAAGACACCGACGGAGACAGTTTCCCTGACGTTGTAGAAAAAGACGCAGGTTCAGATCCAAACGATAAGAACTCAACACCAGATAATGTCGACACCGACAAAGACGGCTTCCCTGATAAGGTAGAAAAGGCAGAAGGAACAGATCCAAACGATCTTCAGTCAAATCCAGATACCAAAGATACCGATGGAGACGGTTTCCCTGACGTTGTAGAAAAAGACGCAGGTTCAGATCCAAACGATAAGAACTCAACACCAGACAATGTCGACACCGACAAAGACGGCTTCCCTGATAAGGTAGAAAAGGCAGAAGGAACAGATCCAAACGATCCTCAGTCAAATCCAGATACCAAAGATACCGATGGAGACGGTTTCCCTGATAAGGTAGAAAAGGCAGAAGGAACAGACCCTACTAAAGCCGATACAGACGGCGATGGCTTGACTGATAAGGAAGAAGTAGAAAAAGGAACAGACCCTACTAAAGCTGATACAGATGGCGATGGCTTCACAGATAAAGAAGAAGTAGATAAGGGAACAAATCCGAAAGATCCAAACTCGAAACCAGAATCTAAACCAGTAGATCCATCAACTAAGGATACAGATGGCGATGGCTTGACTGATAAGGAAGAAGTAGAGAAAGGAACAGACCCTACTAAAGCCGATACAGATGGCGATGGCTTGACTGATAAGGAAGAAGTAGAGAAAGGAACAGACCCTACTAAAGCCGATACAGATGGCGATGGCTTGACTGATAAGGAAGAAGTAGAAAAAGGAACAAATCCGAAAGATCCAAACTCGAAACCAGAATCTAAACCAGTAGGTGCATCAACTAAGGATTCAGATAGTGTTAAAGATCCATCAGTAACATCGGTTAAAGATCCAAGCAACTTGACTGATGCAGAAAGAGCTAAGGTAGCCGAAGAAGTTAAGAAATCTAACCCAACTGCAACAGATGTTAAAGTAGGTAAAGATGGAACAATAACTGTAACCTTCCCAGATGGCTCAACAGCAGTAATTCCAGCAGCTAAAGCAGTTGAGAAAGCTAAAGATGCAGATAGTGTTAAGGATCCGTCAGCAACACCAGTTAAAGATCCAAGCAACTTGACTGACGCAGAAAAAGCTAAGGTAGCCGAAGAAGTTAAGAAATCTAACCCAACTGCGAAAGATATTAAGGTAAACAAAGACGGATCAGTAGTTGTAACCTTTGAAGATGGTACTACATCTGTTATTCCAGCAGATAAGACAGTCAAGAAATCAGATAGTTCAGTAGCAGTTAATCCAGCTACCAACCAAGATTCACCTGCTCAAGCACCAGCTGAGAAAGCAGGAGCGAAAGAATTGCCAAATACTGGTACAGAACAATCTAGCGCTTCACTTGCTCTAGCACTTCTTGCAGCAGCAACAGGGGGACTCCTTATCGCGAAAAAACGCAAGGAAGAAGAGTAAGAAATTACTTTGATAAAATAATTCATAGGATAAACATTCTGTAAATTTAACGAAAATAGATTGGAACACTATGTTCTAGTCGCCCCCAAAAGGATAGCATCTCCGAGAGGAGATGTTATCCTTTTTTTACTAGTGAATCAAATGATATAGTGGATTGAATTTATAATAGTACGGTAAGCGCGTCATAACAAGGTATCTATCATTCATGGAGTTCCTCCTGTATACTATTCGTAAAGTAAAACTATTGGAAGATATTTTAATGCCACAACCTATTGTTCCTGTAGAGATTCCACAATCTCGAAATGATAGAAGAGCTTTTGGATAAGGTGTTGCTCTATGACAATTCATCTATCTAGCCTAGGGCAGGTCTATCTCGTGTGTGGGAAAACGGATATGAGACAAGGCATTGATTCACTGGCTTATCTCATTAAAACCCACTTTGAATTAAATCCCTTTTCAGGTCAAGTCTTTCTCTTTTGTGGTGGACGTAAAGACCGCTTTAAATCCCTTTACTGGGATGGTCAAGGATTTTGGCTACTATATAAACGCTTTGAGAGCGGCAGACTGACTTGGCCCAGTACAGAAAAGGATATCAAAGCTCTCACGCCTGAACAAGTAGACTGGCTTATGAAGGGCTTTTCTATCACTCCCAAAATAAATTCATCAGAAAGTCGTGATTTCTATTGAAAGACGGGCATCTGGTCCTTTCCAATAATCTAGCTGAACGCGCTATTAAATCATTGGTTATGGGACGGAGTAAAAGAGTCCAGTGGACTCTTTTAGCCTAAGAAAAACGTGGACTGATTTTGTGTTTGGATTATGACCTTGAACGACATGCTTTAAAAGTTAGTTGAACCGCCGTATGCCGAACGGCACGTACGGTGGTGTGAGAGGGACTAGAGATTATCCCCTACTCGATATTTTTTTCGTATTTCATAAACATTTCATATTTGGGTTTTATAATAGTCTTACAAATATGGAGGTGACAAATGAATCCAATCCAAAGATCTTGGGCTTATGTCAGCAGAAAACGACTGAGAAGTTTTATTTTATTTCTGATTTTATTGGTCCTATTGGCTGGAATTTCAGCCTGTTTGACGCTGATGAAGTCCAACAAAACAGTTGAAACCAATCTTTACAAATCACTCAATACATCTTTTTCTATTAAGAAGATAGAAAATGGTCAGACTTTCAAGTTGTCGGACTTATCATCCGTGAGCCAGATTAAGGGACTGGAACATGTCTCTCCTGAACTCGAGACGGTCGCAAAACTAAAAGACAAGGAAGCAGTGAGTGGCGAGCAGAGCGTGGAGCGTGATGAATTGTCAGCAGCGGACAAAAACTTGGTCAGCTTAACGGCTCTTGAGGATTCATCCAAGGATGTAACCTTTACTAGCTCGGCTTTCAACCTAAAAGAAGGTCGTCACCTTCAAAAAGGGGATTCAAAGAAAATCATCATCCACGAAGAGTTGGCTAAGAAGAACGGTCTTTCACTTCATGACAAGATTAGCTTGGATGCTGGACAGTCAGAATCTGGCAAAGGACAAACTGTCGAGTTTGAAATCGTCGGAATCTTCTCTGGTAAAAAACAAGAGAAATTTACAGGCTTGTCTTCTGACTTCAGTGAAAATCAAGTCTTTACAGATTATGAAAGTAGCCAAACCCTTTTGGGCAATAGTGAAGCTCAAGTCAGTGCAGCACGCTTCTATGTAGAAAATCCTAAGAAAATGGACGGACTCATGAAGCAGGTAGAAAACTTGGCCTTGGAAAATCAAGGCTACCAAGTCGAAAAGGAAAACAAGGCCTTTGAACAAATCAAAGACTCAGTGGAAACCTTCCAAACCTTCCTGACCATCTTCCTTTATGGGATGTTGATAGCAGGAGCAGGAGCCTTAATTCTGGTTTTGTCTCTCTGGTTGAGAGAAAGGGTCTACGAAGTGGGAATTTTACTGGCACTTGGAAAAGGCAAGAGCTCAATCTTCCTACAATTCTGTTTAGAGGTAGTTTTGGTATCTCTCAGTGCTTTGCTTCCAGCATTTGTTGCAGGAAACGCAATAACATCTTACCTACTCCAAACCCTACTAGCAAGTGGAGATCAGGCAGCCCTACAAGACACGCTAGCTAAAGCAAGCAGTCTATCAACCAGCACCCTATCTTTTGCAGAATCCTATGTTTTTCTAGTTCTGCTTAGTTGCTTATCTGTAGCCCTTTGTTTCCTATTCTTATTTAGAAAATCGCCGAAAGAAATTTTATCATCTATTAGTTAAGAAGGAGAAATCATGACTTTATTACAATTACAAGACCTTAACTACCGTTATAAGAACACTGCTGAGGCAGTCCTATATCAGATCAATTATCATTTTGAACCTGGGAAATTTTACAGTATTATTGGGGAGTCAGGAGCGGGGAAATCCACTCTCTTGTCCCTACTTGCTGGTTTAGATAGTCCTGTTGAAGGTTCGATTCTTTTCCAAGGAGAGGATATTCGTAAGAAGGGCTATTCCTACCATCGTATGCACCATATTTCCCTGGTATTTCAAAATTATAACTTGATAGATTATCTTTCTCCACTGGAAAATATCCGCTTGGTCAACAAAAAGGCAAGCAAGGATACACTGCTTGAGCTTGGTTTAGATGAAAATCAGATCAAGCGGAATGTTCTCCAGTTATCAGGTGGTCAACAGCAACGTGTTGCCATTGCTCGCAGTTTGGTCTCAGAAGCTCCAGTTATTCTAGCTGATGAGCCAACAGGAAATCTGGATCCTAAAACTGCTGGAGATATTGTCGAACTGCTCAAATCACTTGCCCAGAAAACAGGTAAATGTGTCATCGTCGTAACCCACAGCAAAGAAGTGGCACAAGCATCAGATATTACACTTGAGTTGAAAGATAAGAAACTGACTGAAACTCGAAATACTACGAAATAATACGAACTTTTTCTGTTCAAACTATAAAATAGAATAAAATCTAGAAAGGGAATCTATGTTACACAACGCATTTGCCTATGTTACAAGGAAGTTTTTCAAATCGATTGTCATCTTCCTGATTATTCTCCTCATGGCGAGCTTGAGTTTGGTCGGCTTGTCAATCAAGGGAGCTACTGCCAAGGCTTCTCAGGAGACCTTTAAAAATATCACCAATAGCTTCTCCATGCAAATCAATCGTCGCGTCAACCAAGGAACGCCTCGTGGTGCTGGGAATATTAAGGGTGAAGACATCAAAAAAATCACCGAAAACAAGGCCATCGAGTCTTATGTCAAACGTATCAACGCTATCGGAGATTTGACTGGATATGACCTCATTGAAACGCCAGAAACCAAGAAGAATCTCACTGCTGATCGTGCCAAACGTTTTGGAAGTAGCTTGATGATTACAGGTGTCAATGACTCCTCTAAAGAAGACAAGTTTGTCTCTGGTTCTTATAAACTAGTCGAAGGAGAGCACTTAACCAACGACGACAAGGATAAAATCCTCTTGCACAAGGACTTGGCAGCCAAACACGGCTGGAAAGTAGGGGACAAGGTTAAACTGGACTCTAATATCTACGATGCAGATAATGAAAAAGGAGCCAAGGAAACAGTTGAAGTGACAATCAAGGGACTCTTTGATGGTCATAATAAGTCAGCAGTAACCTACTCACAAGAACTTTACGAAAACACAGCTATTACAGACATTCACACTGCTGCAAAACTTTATGGATACACAGAAGACACAGCCATTTATGGGGACGCAACCTTCTTTGTAACAGCAGACAAGAACTTGGATGATGTTATGAAAGAGTTGAATGGCATCAGTGGTATCAACTGGAAGAGCTACACACTCGTCAAGAGCTCCTCTAACTACCCAGCTCTTGAGCAATCTATCTCTGGTATGTACAAGATGGCCAACCTCCTCTTCTGGGGTAGCTTGAGCTTCTCAGTTCTCCTCCTTGCCCTCTTGCTCAGCCTTTGGATCAACGCCCGTCGCAAGGAAGTGGGAATTCTCCTCTCTATCGGCCTCAAGCAGGCAAGTATCTTGGGGCAATTCATAACCGAATCTATCTTGATTGCTATCCCTGCTCTAGTTTCTGCTTACTTCCTAGCTAATTACACTGCCCGTGCAATTGGAAACACTGTCCTTGCCAATGTGACTTCAGGTGTTGCCAAACAGGCTAGTAAGGCGGCTCAAGCCTCTAACCTTGGTGGTGGTGCAGAAGTAGATGGCTTTAGCAAGACCTTGTCGAGCCTAGATATTTCTATTCAGACTTCAGACTTTATCATCGTCTTTGTCCTAGCCTTGGTTCTAGTGGTTCTCGTTATGGCGCTTGCTTCAAGCAATCTCCTTAGAAAACAACCAAAAGAGCTTTTGCTGGATGGTGAATAATACTGATGCTAGACTGAAAAATGAGGCTAGCAACTGAAAGTTTTAAAATGATACATGAAGCAGAAAGCAGTGGTGAAAATCATTGCTTTCAGTTGCTTTCTTTGTACTTTAGTGTTAAATATGATATACTAAAGTTATGGAATTTATTAGAAAGGGGTTTCGCAACTTATATATGGAATTGTGCATAAAAATCTATAGATAAATCTGTAGAAGCCTATCCATATCGCAAACATAGGCTAGTAGACCTAGGCAGGGTCTACCTTGGAAAATATAGAATAGTGAGGAAAAATAAATATTATGAGACAAACAAATGTTAGAGGAAGCTTATCCCTCCGTGGTTTTAGAAAATTAAGAACGGGTGCAATTGTTGCGACAGGTGTGATTCTACTGGGGCTAGGCTTTTTAGCTCCAACTGTATCAGCCAGTGAACAAGATGGTGTTTGGGTAGCCAGAACAGTTGAGGAAGTGAAAGCTGATATTCTAAATATAGACAATTTATCACACTACACAATTAAGTGGGGAGATACATTGAGTGCTATTAGTGGGGCAACAGGGCTATCTGTTGATAGTTTGGTTGAGATAAATCGTATTGCAAATAGAGATTTGATTTTTGCTAATAATAAATTGTATTTTAGCGAAGAGGCTTTTCTAAAAGATGGAAATACAGAAGTAAAAAGACAGCGAGTGTCGATTGATAATTCTGGTAGTCGTCAAAGTTATGAAGTTGAAACAAAAACAGATACTGTAACTGGTGAACAAAGGACTACTGTTAAACAAACGACACCAGTAGCTGTGGAAATCCCAGCGGCGTCAGCAGAGAAAGCTGAAGAGTCAGTATTGCCGGCATCGAAATCAGAAACCTCAGTTTCAGTTGCGCCAAAAGCCGAAACAAGATCAGAAACTTTACATGCTCCATCTGCAGATACTACAATTGAATCAGGGAACTCAACTGAATCAAGTCCAGTAGTAGACAAGGCCCTTTCAAATATAGGGACAACAAATCAACCTGTAGTTTCAAATCCAAGTTCTGAAGCGCCAGCACCGAAAGTGGAAGAGCCAATGGTATCAGAACCAAAATCGGAAGAACCAGCGACCCCAGCACCAAAAGTGGAAGAACCAGTGTCACCGGCGCCAAAAGCAGAAGAACCAGCAACACTGGCACCAGAAGTAGAAGAGCCAGCGACCCCAGCACCGAAAGCGGATGAGCCAACGGTATCAGAACCAAAAGCAGAAGCACCCGTATCTCCAGCACCGAAAGTAGAAGAGCCAACGGTATCAGAACCAAAAGCAGAAGCACCAGCAGCGCCAAAATCAGAAGAGCCAATGGTATCAGAACCAAAATCAGAAGCACCAGCAGCGCCAGCGCCAAAATCAGAAGGGCCAATGGTATCAGAACCAAAAGCAGAAGCACCAGCAGCGCCAAAATCAGAAGCACCAGCAACACCGGCACCAAGAGCGGAAGCACCAGCGTCTCCAGCACCAAAATCAGAAGCACCGGTAGCTACAAGACCAACCACGGAAGATCCAGTAACATCGAAAGGGGAAGTGCCGGCTGTACCACAAAAGGAGGTGCAGACTGTACTTAAATCGGAAGTGAGTCAAGCATCTGCTGGCAATGTTTTGGTGGGAATCAAAGGAGAATTTTTAACACCAGATCAACAAGCTATCTTAGATTCTCTTAATAAGATTCGTAAAGAGGCTTTTGAGGAGAAATTAGTAGATAAGTATGTTCCGATTAAGTGGTCAACACAACTGGAAAAAACGGCTCTTATGAGAGCTGCTGAGTCTTCTATTACGAATGCCCATGCTCGTCTCTCTGACAAAAATATTTGGACAGCTTTTCCGACTGGTACTAGAACATTTGGAGAAAACTTGGCGTGGAATTATAAAGGATTTGCAGAGGCGATTAAGCAATGGTACTCAGAAAAAGCCGATTATATTAAAAAATCAAAGGGTGAGACAGTTGCAGGTCAAACTGGTCATTATAAATCATTGATAAATCCTCTATATACTTATACAGGTCTTGGTGCATTTAATAACCCTCGTCATGAACATCACTGGATTACTGTTGCACAAATTTTAGGAGATAAGGTCGACTCGGAGGCTTTAGTTGGACAGTATGGGCCAGCAATTCAAGAAGCAGAGGTGACAGAATCTCAACTTTCCTCATTTAAAACAAAAGCTGATATTGTCGAAAACATATCTGATAAAAGAGACAAACAGTAAAGATGTTAATTCACAGGAAGCGTCTTCAGAAACAAGAGATGTAACATCGCACGGTAACGGAGCAACAGAGGAAGCAAAGACTGTAGAATCTACGGAAAGCACAGAGAAAAGTCAAGTAGAACCAGCTGAAAACACATCAGCTACGGATATGGCAGAAACAGGAAAAACATCTGTAGCTCCATCATCAGACTCAGAAAAAGTATTGACCACCACAGAAGAAACTGGAGAAGCGACTTCGTCTGATTCTAACTTAGTAAATTCACAAGAAAATAATTCTGAGACACAAGATGGAACAACAAATGCCACATCAGAAGAATCGTCAGAGTCAAAAGAAGCATCAGTTACCTCTGAAAGTGAGTCAACAGACACACAACCATCTGTAGAAGTAGGAACAGAAGAAACACTAGCTCCAAAAGACGCAGGAACAACAGTAGAAGCTGAAGAAGTTGTAACATCAGCTCCTCAAAAGGTCAAAGTCAATGTTTTTTATAACTTTGATAAAATGAAAGATATTGCAGGTTTTCTAGGAGATATCAATGGAACTCCTCTTGAAATCGCGGAAGGTTCAACAGATGATGAAGTAAAAGTAGCAGTCAAGAACCAAGTTGATGCCAAGAAAGAGGAATTACGTAAACGTGGTTATACTGTTAAAGAAGACTATCTCTATAAAAATAATGGGAAAGATTATAATTACGTTGTAACATTTTCAAAAGCAGCTAAATAATTTTCATTCCACAGAGAGTGAAATGCAAGCAGAGAGAGCGATAGGCTCTCTTTGTTTTATCTAGTGGTCAGTTGCTTACAGACAAAAGGCCAATAAGAGGCTATAATAGAAAATAGAGTAGGTAGTTATTCTAATACTCTTCGAAAATCTCTTCAAACCACGTCAGCTTCCATCTGCAACCTCAAAACAGTGCTTTGAGCAACCTGCGGCTAGCTTCCTAGTNNTTTCATTGAGTATTATTCTAAGAAAAATAAAAAATAGAGAGCAGTTAAAGTATGAAAATTTTAATTGTAGAAGATGAAGAGATGATTCGTGAGGGGATCAGTGATTATTTGACGGATTGTGGTTATGAAACCATTGAGGCTGCAGATGGGCAAGAAGCCTTGGAGCAATTTTCTAGCTATGAGGTAGCCTTGGTTTTACTGGATATCCAGATGCCCAAGCTCAACGGCCTAGAAGTCCTAGCTGAGATTCGTAAAACCAGTCAGGTTCCTGTCCTGATGTTGACTGCCTTTCAGGATGAGGAATACAAAATGAGTGCTTTTGCCTCTCTGGCAGATGGCTATCTGGAAAAACCTTTCTCCCTCTCCCTCTTAAAAGTGAGGGTGGACGCGATTTTCAAGCGCTATTATGATACAGGACGAATCTTCTCCTATAAAGATGCCAGGGTGAATTTTGAGAGCTACAGTGCCAGTCTAGCAGGTGAGGAAGTAGCCATCAATGCAAAAGAGTTGGAAATTCTGGACTATCTGGTGAAAAATGAAGGACGAGCCTTGACTCGATCTCAGATTATCGATGCCGTCTGGAAAGCGACAGATGAGGTTCCCT
>NZ_VMLT01000115.1:0-31592 GCF_013276815.1 Streptococcus sp. 1055
TCAGTTCTATCCACAACCTTAAAACAGTGTTTTGAGCTAACTTCGTCAGTTCTATCCACAACCTTAAAACAGTGTTTTGAGCAGCCCGCAGCTAGTTTCCTAGTTTGCTCTTTGATTTTCATTGAGTATTACTTCATTTTCTTCTGAAATGGAGTTGTTACCCAGTCTATGCTATTGAAAATACGCCAAAACTTCTAAGGGTTTGTGGGCGATATAATCAGGCTGATAGTTGAGCAAATCTGCTTGCTCTCCAAATCCCCAAGTGACGGCCAATTTCTGAATGCCTGTTTCTTGAGCTCCAAGCATATCAAACTTGGTATCTCCGATGATGATGGCTTGTTGAGGGACTAGTTGATGTGTCTGCAAGGCCTGGCGAATGACATCTGCCTTATGAGGTGCTTCAGGGCTGGAACCATAGATGCCATCAAAGAAATGATGGATTCCCAAGTTTTTAGTCATGTCTTGAGCGATTGGAGTATTTTTTGTCGTGGTGATGTAGAGTGGATAACTGCTTGATAACTCCTCAAGCAAGTCTATAATCTGAGGAAAGAGTTGAGCTTCATAGATGCCTTTTGCCTTATAGTAAGAACGATATATCTGCACGGCTTCAGAAATTTGGTCTTTGGACAGGCAGGTCGCAAAACTACTTTCGAGAGGTGGTCCCATAAAACCACGAATCGTTTTGGCATCAGGGCTAGGCACCTCCAGCTCTTTAAAGGTATGGGTAAAGGCATTGTGAATCCCGATAGAACTGTCAACGAGGGTTCCATCCAGATCGAAAAAGATAGCTGTGATAGAGGTCATGGTTTCTCCTATTTGATAAGCTTATTCTCCGAAAATTTCTTTTTGGAGGCGACGACCAGTTGGGGTAGCAGCTAGTCCACCTTCAGCTGTTTCACGGAAGGCAGTTGGCATGCTTGCTCCTACTTGGTACATGGCATCGATCACTTCATCCACAGGGATTTTAGATTCGATACCTGCCAAGGCCATGTCTGCTGCGATGAAAGCAAAGCTAGCTCCCATGGCATTACGTTTGACACAGGGAACTTCGACCAAACCTGCAACAGGGTCACAGATGAGGCCTAGCATATTTTTAATGACAAAGGCAATAGCTTGACTGGCCTGATAAGGTGTTCCACCTGCAGCCAGAGTCAAGGCGGCAGCACTCATAGCAGAGGCTGAACCAACTTCAGCTTGACACCCACCCTCAGCACCTGAGATGGAGGCATTGTTTGCGATGACTAGTCCAAAGGCACCAGCAGCAAAGAGGAAATCCAATTGTTGCTCGTGGCTGAGGTCTAATTTTTCAATAGCAGCAGTGAGAACGGATGGCAGACAGCCAGCACTTCCAGCGGTTGGAGTGGCACAGACCAAGCCCATTTTGGCATTGTGTTCATTGACTGCGATGGCATTTCGGGCAGCCGAGAGAATCGTATAATCTGACAGAGTTTTTCCGTTTTCGATGTAGTGATCCAATTTGGCAGCATCTCCACCTGTCAGGCCACTACGAGATTTATTTTCATTGAGGCCAAGTTGGACAGAGGCTTTCATAACTTCCAGATTGCGTTCCATGAGAAGGAAGACTTCTTCACGTTCGCGACCGGTCAATTCAAACTCTGTTGTAATCATGAGTTCTGCGACATTTCCTTGAAAGTCCAGATCTGCTTGCTCGACCAATTCTTTGATAGAATAAAACATGCTTCCTCCTATTTAAAGAAATTGACATTGTGGAGATGAGGGATTTTTCGAATTTCTTCGATAGCCTCATCACAGTTGCGACTGTCAACTTCGATAATCATAATGGCTTTTTCACCAGCTTTTTCACGAGTGACATTCATCTGGGCGATATTGATACCATAGCGGGAAAGCGCCTCTGTAACAAGGGCAATCATACCTGGAATATCTTGATGAACGATGATGATAGTCGGTGTATTCATATTGAGAGAGACGGCAAAACCATTGAGTTCGGTTACCTGAATATTTCCTCCACCGATAGAAATACCAGTTACGCTGATGGTCTTGTGAGCATTTTTGACGGTAATTTTAGTGGTGTTTGGATGAGGAGCATTGCTGTCTTTCTGAATGGTCCAGACAATCTTGATACCGCGCTTGTGGGCAATCTCCAGACTATTTGGGATTTCAGGATCATCTGTATCCATGCCTAAAATACCTGCAACAAGGGCTAGGTCTGTTCCGTGACCACGATAGGTCTTGGCAAATGAGTTAAAAAGTTGGAATTCAACTTCTGTCGGAGTATCATCAAAAATGGAAGAGACAATCTTCCCAATACGAACAGCACCAGCGGTATGGCTACTAGATGGGCCAATCATAACTGGTCCGATGATATCAAAGACAGATTGAAAACGAAGTGATTTCATCAGTTTCCCCTTATAAAAATTCTTATCTCTATTATATCAAAGAATGAGGGTCTTGACTTTAATTGTGGATGAAAACCTTTCTAATACCTCAAATAGCATAAAAATAGTATCTTTTATGACAAAAAACACCTTATCTAGGGAAATAAAAAATAATTTTGTAATATTTCTACATAAAAGTGTCAAGAAACGGTAATATTTAAAGGGTATGATAGAACTATAGAAAGAAGGAGAATTTTCGAATATGAAATCAATAACTAAAAAGATTAAAGCAACTCTTGCAGGAGTAGCTGCCTTGTTTGCAGTATTTGCTCCATCATTTGTATCTGCTCAAGAATCATCAACTTACACTGTTAAAGAAGGTGATACACTTTCAGAAATCGCTGAAACTCACAACACAACTGTTGAAAAATTGGCAGAAAACAACCACATTGATAACATTCATTTGATTTATGTTGGTCAAGAGTTGGTTATCGATGGCCCTGTAGCGCCAGCAGCACCAGCTTCAACGACTTATGAAGCTCCAGCTGCTCAAGATGAGGCTGTTTCAGCTCCAGTGGCAGAAACTACAGAGGTAGAGGAAGAAACTCCAGTAGTAAGTGAAACAGTAGCAGAAGAAACAGTTGCTTCAACTGTAAGCGGATCTGAAGCAGAAGCTAAAGAATGGATCGCTCAAAAAGAATCAGGCGGTAGCTACACAGCTACAAACGGACGTTACATCGGACGTTACCAATTGACAGATTCATACTTGAATGGTGACTACTCAGCTGAAAACCAAGAACGTGTAGCAGATGCCTACGTTGCAGGACGTTACGGTTCATGGACAGCTGCTAAAAACTTCTGGCTTAACAATGGCTGGTATTAAGAACTAACTAGCAGAATAATATGAAAGGGTCGAGGAAATTACTCGACTTTTTTATATTTCTTTCGGTTGATAATAGGTCTCCACTTCTTTTTTGAGAAAGGCTAGAATGGAAGTTTCATCGGTCAGCTCCAGAAGGGAGAAACCTTTTTGGATAAGTTTAGAATCATCCCTACAAATCCCGATACGGACATAGCAGATAGCAAGCCTATCGTAGTGCTTCTTTTTCTTGGCATCCTCTAGTAAAGTATAGCAGATTTGTTGACACATGTTTTTGTCTTGATGGTATAAGTAAATGGTGGACAGATTGAGTAGGATTGCCATTCGTAAGTCATATAAATGTTGGTAGTTTTTATAGACTTCCAAGCGTTGCAAGATTTTTCCAGTGATGAGATGGAGGTGTTCAATGGGAAAGCTGAAAAGAATGGTATTGAGGATTTTTAGGTCATTTTCATACCATGTATCTTGTTTTTCAATTTTTTCCCAAAGCTTTTTGATAGTCTGTTTTACTTGGTCTGACAGTTGCTCTGTACCATGTTGACGGATATGAATGACAACTTCCAGCATATCCCTGATCTCTTCTATAGAGAGGTCATGATGGGTCTTGAGATAGTTTTGGCATTTTTGAAATAGTTTTTCGAGTTCACTAGTCCCTAGGATTGAGCTCATATTGAGATAGGTTTGCATGATTTCTGTTCGTTGGCTTGGTTGATAGAGATGGCAGATATAGTCAAACTCTTCAAAACTCATATTGATTTGCTGGAGAAGAAACTCCATATTTTCATATTTGGGAGTTGCTTTACCGCCTTCAATCTTTGATAGGCTGGTTCTTGAGAGGACATTTCCACAGACCTCTTCTTGGGTCAAGCCTTTTGACTCGCGTATTTCTTTATAGACCTTTCCGAAATCATAACGCATAATTTTCTCCTTTTCGTGAAAAAAGTTAACAAATAATAAAATCTAGTTAAAAATATTGTATCATAGTAACAGGAATAGTAAAAAAGAAAACTAAAATAATGTGTGAAAAAAGTTAACTAATTTTAAAATAGAATAAAGAAGAGGTATACTATAGATACAAAATATGGATAGGAGGGAAAAAGTATGAATAAAAAAATATTTTGTATTCTAGTATGTATTATATCATTGATTAGTCTGGCTATAATCTTTCCATGGGGCTGGCCGATATAATGTAAGGGAGCTTGAGTTGTTAAAGGAGGCTTAGTCCTTGGACAAAAATCTGCTGTACTACAATGCTTGGAAAGATATCAAGAACAAAGAATGATACGGTTGAAAATAAACTAATTCAAGAACTACTGGGCAGTGATTGAGGTTTGGGTGACATCAAAGAAAAGTTAGATGAATTCTAAAGAATTGAGTATTTCTATGTTAAAAAAATATCCTTGTACGATGCAACATGACCAGTCAGATTGTGCTGCGGCAGTTGTTTCAACAGTTCTTTTATCTTACAAAAAGGAACTATCAATCATGAAGATTAGGGAAATTATTGGTACAGACATGTATGGAACGACTGTCAGTGGTATTGTTTCAGGTCTGAATAAGTTGAATTTTACAGTAAAAGCTGTTCGAGTAGCACTGGAAGATTTGACTCCAAAATTAACATTTCCTGCGATTCTTCAAGTTAAGAATGATTTAGGTCAAAATCATTTTGTGGTATTACATAGTATCAAAAGGAATAGTAAATTTTACGTAGCAGACCCTGCTAGTGGCATACGCAAGATGTCAAGTGACGAACTGGGAGAAATTTATCAAGGTATTACTCTTTTTATGGTTCCAAATTCGGATTTTGAAAGAGGGAAACTAAAGGGAAAAGGACTTCTTGATTTATTTGGAAGGTTAATTTTTAATCAAAAAGGATTGATTAGTACAGTCATATTAGCTTCCTTTGTTTTAAGTATCATTGGTATTTTATCGAGTCTCTTTTCAAAAGTTATCATGGACGAGGTGATTCCATATGCTTTAAAAAATAGTCTGTATATGTTTTTGATAGTATTTGGAATAGTATCGTTCTTACAGACTCTTCTATCTGCATTTCGTCAGCACGTTCTTTTGTTTCTATCTCGAAAAATTGATATACCGGTTTTAATGGGATATTATGACCATATTATTCATCTTCCTTATAGTTTTTTTGGAAGTCGTAGAGTTGGTGATGTTTTAACAAGATTTCAAGATGCGATGACGATAAAGAATGTGTTTACGTCAGTCTCTATTTCATTAGTCATGGATATCACCTTGTCAGTTATTAGTGCGGTTGTCCTTTGGACTATTAATCAATCTTTATTTCTGATATTAGTTTTTATGGTTATTGTTAACATCATTCTTATATACTGTTTTAAAAAGCCTTATAAAAAATTAATCATGAACAAATGGAAGCAAATGAACTTCTTAATTCACAGTTAATTGAATCTATTCGTAACATTGATACCATTAAGTCTCAGCATGATGAGGAACAACGTTTAAACAAAATTGAAGAAAAATTTGTTCATACTTTAGAAATTGGTTATAAAGAGGGTGTTTTGCAGAATATTCAATCTACAATATCTTCAATGACCTCAACCATGGGTGGGTTATTATTTATGGGAGTGGGCGCCTTATTTATCATTGATGGAAAAATGACTATTGGGGACCTCTTGGTTTTTCAGACATTAAGTCAATATTTTACAGAACCTATTCAGAATTTAGTTGGTTTGCAGTTAACCTTTCAAGAGGTACAGGTTGCGGTTAGTCGACTTCAAGAATTGATGGAAGTAGATCGTGAAGACATTGCCTTGGATTATAGTATTAGAGACTTCACCTTATGTGATGATATCGAGTTTAAAGATGTAACATTTGCCTATGGTTCGCGCCCACCTGTTATCAAGAACTTTAATTTGCGAATTAAACAAGGAGAAAAAATAGCTTTTGTTGGTGAAAGTGGAGCAGGAAAAAGTACGATAGTTCGTTTATTATTAAGATTTATAAATCCGAATGAGGGGAAAATTTGTATAGGAGCAAATGACTTATCAGATCTTGACTATGGTAAACTACGTAAGAAAATTTCCTACATTCCACAGACCATAGAACTCTTTACAGGGACAATTATTGATAATCTAAAAATTGGTAATCCTTCTGTTACATATGAGGATATGGTGAGAGTTTGTCGTATTGTTGGTATTCATGATACGATTCAACGTCTTCAAAATCGTTATGGCTCCTTTGTAGAAGAAGGCGGTCAAAATTTCTCGGGTGGAGAGAAACAACGATTGGCTATTGCAAGAGCACTACTGAGTAAAGCTGATTTGTATATATTTGATGAGGCAACCTCTAACTTAGATTCATTTAGTGAACAGATTATTCAGGATTTAATCTTTAATAAAATAATGGATAAGACAACAATTGTAGTAGCCCACAGGCTGTCTACAATTCTTCGATGTGATAAGATATGCTTTTTAGAAAATGGGACTATTATGGAATATGGTACTCATGAAGAACTAATGGCGAAAAATGGAAAGTATGCTAGAATGGTTGGTTTGCAGAGCGTTCAAGTGAATCAACAAATTCAGTCACAGGCTGTGTTAGATACAGAGGAGGTTACTTATGGCTAAGTTAGAGGTAAAAGATAATAAAAAACTGGTACTAAAGTCAGTTATCTGTAAAAAGTTACATGATACAAAAGTAGAAGATGTAGATCAGGAAATTAATAAATTTCATCAACATTTGCAGTTGTTAAAAGCACAAATTTTTGGTCCATTAATTGTAAAAAGTTGTGGTACTACTATTCATGATGATGGATTAATAACGACTGATTTTGAGTTTTATATTCAAGCTCATAATGCTCAACAGTACAGTAACATTTATGATGTACAGGATTCTATCTCTGTTCCATATTGTTTATATGTTCGTTTTGAAGACAGTCCAGAGTATCTACAGTATGCGTATTCTAAATTGGATCTATATGTCTATGAAAATGATATTCAAACGGATGGGATTGTCTATACAGTTTATGTTAATTCTTCTCCTGAAAAAATGGTAGTAGATATTTTTAGACCAATTGTAAGCCTATGAAATTATATAGTAAATCAGAATTACGTTATTCTCGTATTTTCTTTGATAAGAGACCACCAGCTTTTGCGTTTATTCTCATTATTTCAACTGCTATTATCTTAAGCGGTGCATTGGTTGGCGCAGCTTATATACCCAAAAACTATATTGTAAAAGCGAATGGAAATTCAGTTATAACAGGTACAGAGTTCCTATCAGCAATTGGTTCAGGGAAGGTAGTTACTTTACATAAGTCAGAAGGAGATATGGTAAATGCTGGAGATGTTATTATTTCGTTATCAAGTGGACAAGAAGGTTTACAAGCGAGCTCTTTAAATAAACAATTGGAGAAGTTACGTGCAAAAGAAGCTATCTTTCAAAAATTTGAACAATCATTAAATGAGAAATACAATCATTTATCTAATTCTGGTGAAGAACAGGAATATTATGGGAAAGTTGAATACTATCTGTCTCAGTTAAACTCGGAAAATTATAATAATGGTACCCAGTATTCAAAGATTCAGGATGAATATACGAAGTTGAATAAAATAACAGCTGAAAGAAATCAGTTAGATGCCGACTTGCAAGCTCTACAAAATGAATTGCTTCAACTTCAACAGCAAGGAGACTCACCTTCTCTATCAGATACGACATCAGCTGATAACAAAGCTAAGTTAGAAACTAAGATATCGGAAATAACAACAAAAATCGAAGCATTAAAAACAAATATTACTTCTAAGAATAGCGAGATTGATAGTCAACAAAGCAATATTAAGGATATGAACCGTACCTATAATGATCCAACTTCTCAGGCTTATAATATTTATGCTCAATTAGTTAGTGAGTTAGGTACTGCTCGTTCAAACAACAATAAAAGTATTACAGAGCTTGAGGCTAATCTTGGAGTGGCAACAGGTCAAGATAAAGCTCGTAGTATATTAGCGCCAAATGAAGGTACTCTGCATTATCTGTTACCTTTGAAACAAGGAATGTCTATTCAGCAGGGGCAAACGATAGCAGAAGTTTCAGGGAAAGAAAAAGGTTACTATGTAGAAGCTTTTGTACTTGCGAGTGATATTTCTCGTGTTTCGAAAGGAGCAAAAGCTGATGTTGCTATTACTGGTGTAAATAGTCAAAAATATGGAACACTAAAGGGACAAGTCAGACAGATTGATTCAGGAACAATTTCCCAAGAAACGAAAGAAGGCAATATTAGTCTTTATAAAGTCATGATAGAATTAGAAACCTTAACTCTAAAACATGGAAGTGAGACAGTCGTCCTCCAAAAGGATATGCCAGTTGAAGTGCGGATTGTCTATGATAAAGAAACCTATCTTGATTGGATTTTAGAAATGTTAAGTTTCAAGCAATAATTGGTTTTAAACCTTAGGTAACCTATAAAAACAAATAAGGTAGAGAAAGGATATCTTATCTAGGTAGCTAAGTGATAGAAACACAGACGACGATTACTTGTTAGGAAACCATCCTAACCATGCTTAATAAAAAGGAGAAAACAAATGGAACTTGTATTACCAAATAATTATGTTGTGATTGATGAAGAAGAGATGATGTACCTTGATGGGGGATTTTCTATTCCGAGATGGCCTGTTGCAACAGCCATTAATATAGCTTTTAATGGTGTTTTAGGTGGAGGAGCAATCAGTCTAGTTAGAAATTATATTCGTAATTATGGTTTGCGGCGAGTTACAAGCGCAATTGCTGGAGCAGCTGCAAGATATGTTGGGGTACGAGTTGCAAATAGAGTGGCAGGATTTGCACTGTCTGCTATTAATGGATTTGCAGCTTGGATGTCAATTGGCGATGCTATTACAACAATCTGGGCCAATAATGATGTAAATAGGAGAGACCCAAATTTAAACGCCTTGTGGTAACTAGATATGGGTATTAAAATGGAAAAAATTTTTGTTATTATTTTTTTTGTATGTCTATTTATATCATCCATAACTTTTTTAGCCTATGATTTTGTTAGCGAAGAAATAAAAAAGTTGATTATTTGGATTAATGTCGTTTTTTTGATTTTAATCATAGCAATGATGATTTATCCAAAATTAAGAAAATGATAAGGACACTGTAAAATTATGATACGTAAACTAATTGTTTTCTTACTAATGCTCCCTCTTTTTGTCTTGTGGCTAGAGTTGCATGTCCTAGTGAATAACTTACTATTGAATCTAGAATCTCCCCTTGATTTTGTGATTAGTATGAGTCTTGCTTTCTGTAGTTTGATTTTACCAAAAATAGTTTTAGACATACTATACGCATTGAAAGATTTGTACAAGAAAGAAGCTCTTATTACGATTTTTCCTTTTATTTTTATAGGCAGGAAGAAAGTAAATGTGAGGTTCTCACCCTATTTTTCATTCCATCGAAAAAGTTTGTCGGTTGATGATTTAAAATCTAGAATGATATGGAGTTTTATTCTTGAAATAGCTATTATCCTAGTATTTATTTTAAAAATTCCTTTTGCAATCATCATGCTTACTACAATATTTTTCTGGACTATAATGGATATCAATCATCTCGTTTTTAATAAGACGGAATTTCTTTTTAATCAAAATAAGTGGGAAAAAGAAGATTCGTTTGAAAGCGATTTGACGAAAACGTTAAAGGATAAGATACAAAAATCAGAGCTAAGTTATTCTGACTTAATGTCTCTTCAGCTGTATGATGCGATGAACCAATCCACCTTTTTAACGGATAGTGAACTTTTTGAGGATATTTTGAAAAAAATCGAAGATTCTCATAACACCCTTCTGTGTACAGGTCTTGTCGAGTTACTGATGTATGAAATGTCTATTAGTAACAATAACAACTGGTCCAACAAGGTTGATAAAATTAGGATACACCTCATCAGAATCAATCAATTAGATTTTTTCTATTATACAAGTTGGTTAAGGCAAAATTTTGATTTCTGTATGAATAGAGAGTATCATAAAATGAAATCTCGGAAATTATTACTGAGTAATAAAAAGATAGTTTAAGTTCGTCCTATTTGTAAAACAAATGAAACAATTTCAACTAAGGAGGAGAAAACAAATGGAACTTGTATTACCAAATAATTATGTTGTGATTGATGAAGAAGAGATGATGTATCTTGATGGGGGTGGTGTTGGTCGTAACTGGTGGAATAGTAGAGGTAGTTTTGCAACAGTTCTGGATGTAGGTTTGGCCATCTATAGTGGTGGTGCAACAATTTATTCTGCTTATGCGATAAAAAAAGCTATCTCAGCTAATAGAGGGGCTATTACGAGAACATTACGTAGTTTAATAATTAAACATGTAGGTAGTGCAGCTGGCCATTTAGTCAATACTGCACTAAACGTTGCACTAACTGTTACTGGATTTTCACTAGGTGGAGCAATCGCATATGGGGCTGATTGGGCTGACGGTAGCTTAGATGGTTATATTTTTGCTTAAAATGAAACATTTTTTTGCAGGAATTGGTGAAATAAACTTTGTAAGTTATTTATTGTATATATGTGTAGGAATAGCCCCTTTTTTTCACGTATATATAATAGGTTCTGAAATGAATTTTGTGAAAATAGTGTTATCTATTTTGGGAATTATATTTGTTTGTATTTTAACTATTGCTCGAATTTATAGGACTTTTTTCTATAAAGAATAGTTTGGACTTGAAATGTATTTAAAAACAAGAGGTTGGTAGATTATCAGCCTCTTTCTTGTCGTTGAAAAAGTGAGATATATTGACTTTTGAAAAAAATGTCATAATTGAGTTGGGATAAACGTAAAAGTCATACTTTCTCGTTAAATCGTTCGGCGATTCATGGTGACATGGACACATAGTAGTAAACACACTATGTGGCTTGGCAGAGCTAAAAACTTCTGGTTTAACAATGGCTGGTATTAAGAACTAACGAACAAATAATATGTAAAGAGTCGAGGAAATCCCTCGGCTTTTTTATCTTTCCTTCGCTTGGTAATAGATCTCTACTTCTTTTTTGAGATGAGACAGCATAGAAGTTTCCTCGGTTAGCTCCAGAAGGGAGAACCCTTTTTGGATAAGTTTAGAATCGTCTGTACAAATCCCAATACGGACATAGCAGATAGCCAGCCTATCGTAGCTTTTCTTATTCTTGGCGTCCTCTAGTAAAGTGTAGCAGATTTGCTTACACATGTTTTTATCTTGATTGTATAGATAGAGTGTGGAAAGGTTGAGCAGGATTGCTATTCGCAAGTCATATAAATGTTGATAGTTTTTATAGACTTCTAAGCGTTGCAAGATTTTCTCGGATTATTGACAAATAAACGGACATTCTGATAGACGATTGCCCTAGCGGCTTAGTGTAAACTTTACAAATTTGGCTTGTAATTTTTTTATAAAATTCACTTTAGTTACTTGACAGTTATTATATTTTCGCTCATAATATAGATAAAAGGATGGGATAGGAGTTTAAAAATTTGAAAGCGCTATCCATGATCATAACGCATAATTTTCTCCTTTTCGTGAAAAAAGTTAACGTAATTTTGAAATGAGCTTAATAAGAGGTACTATGTAGGTAGAAAATAAAGATAGGAGAAAAAGTATGAATAAAAAAATATTTTGTATTCTAGTATGTATTATATCATTGATTAGTCTGGCTATAATCTTTCCATGGGGCTGGTCGATATAATGTAAGGGAGCTTGAGTTGTTAGTGGAGGATAAAATGTTAAGAGTAATAGTAGTTATTCAATCTTTAGTAATAATACTGCTTGCTGTTGCTTTATTATTATCTCGGAAAAACTTTGATTCGTTAAATGTTGTTCTTATAATGATGATCGTATCACAATTGTTGTTATTAGTATATTTGATAAAATCAGGGAATCAGTGATTAGCTGTTATTTGAATTAAGTAAACTGTTAAGCTTCAAGCAGTAACTGGTTTTAAATATTTAAAATAAGATAAAGGAAGGAAGTCTAATTTAGGTAACTAAACAAAGCCTGCGATCACTTGTTAGGAAACCATCCTAACCATGCTTAATAAAAAGGAGAAAACAAATGGAACTTGTATTACCAAATAATTATGTTGTGATTGATGAAGAAGAGATGATGTATCTTGATGGGGGATTGTCCATACATAACGGAGTACTTTCTTTTGGGATAAACGCTGAAGTAAATGCAACCCTGGCTTATTTCATGGGTGGTGGAGGTGGTATTGCTTTATTTAGAGCAGCCATTAAAGCAGTTGGAAGACAAACTTTTACAAGGAAACTTAGGGGAACGTTAATAAGCTTCGTGGGGGTACAAGCGGCTAATAGAATTTCTGGAACAGTTGTTGGATTTATTCTTCAATCCGGTGGTTTAAGCGTGGGAGGTATGCTTGCAAACTGGTTGGATTCTGGGGATAAATATCCAAGAAATGGTTGGTGGGATATAACATGATTCAACTAAGTGATAAAACCAGAATAATATTTGCCATTATAGGGGCAAGTTCCATATTAGTCAGTATGTATCTTATTCCACTTATTAAAACTGAGAATAAATTTTGGGAAATACTTTTATTTATATTAGGTGTATTGCTAATTGGAATTGCGTTACTAAGTCAAAAAAAATAAATTTGGTGTTAGTGAATACGTAATCATTAATATTGACTGTTTTATGGTGGAAAGCATCCATAGCTTTTTGTAAGATATCTGATTGGAGAAGAGTTGAGGTGCGGATTGTCTATGATAAAGAAACCTATATTATATAGGTAACTAAGTGCTATAAACAAAGTCGACGATTACCTGTTAGGAAGCTATCCTAACCATGCTTAATAAAAAAGGAGAAAACAAATGGAACTTGTATTACCAAATAATTATGTTGTGATTGATGAAGAAGAGATGATGTATCTTGATGGGGGATTTTCTATTCCAAGGTGGCCAGTTGCAGTAGCCATTAATATAGCTTTCAATGGTGTTCTAGGCGGAGGAGCTATCAGTTTGGTTAAAAATTATGTCCGTAAGCATGGTTTACGATGGGTTACGAGTGCAGTAGCTGGAGCTGCAGCAAGATATGTTGGAGTACGGGTTGCGAATAGAGTTGCAGGTTTTGCAACTTCTGCTATTAACGGATTTGCAGCTTGGATGTCAATTGGTGATGCCATCACAACCATTTGGGCAAATAATGATATTAATCGAAGAGATCCAAACTTAAACGCTTTATGGTAATTGTAAAATGGATATGAAAATTGAAAAAATTTTTGTTATTGTATTTTTAGCATTTCTACTCATTTCCTCTGTAACTTTTTTAGCATATGATCATGTTGGTGAGGAACTAAAGAAATTAATCATTATGATTAATTTAATATTTTTGCTTTTAACCATAGCAATGATAGTTTATGCAAAATTTTTTTTAAATCGATAACAAATATGATATAGCTGGAGTGATAGGAAGGGGAGTCTACTATATTAGAGACTGTTCTCTTAATGAAGGTTATAATATTAGTGGTAATTTTTATCCTTGGGACGGCTTCATATCGGAGACAGTAAGATGAGTAATGTAGATAAAATTCGTAAAATACATATTATCGTATGTTGGATGTATATATTTTTATCATTCAGGACGATTATAAATGACACGGAGTATTTTTTGCTTATTTTTTTATCTTTTATCTACTCAATAGTATCACTACCTCTATATTCTGTGAAAAATAAAATAGTATCTATCTGTCTAGTTATAAATTCGATTCTGTTAATCAGTTTCCCCATTTTAATCAATAAGTTATTCCCAGAAAGCTTTTCGACTTATATTGTATTAATAAGTGTTTTTATTACAGAGTTGATAATTTTTCATTTAATTGGGAAAGATTTTGATACTAAATTGACTAACGAATATAAGAAAATTAGTCAGTTTAGAAGCAAGGTGTCTCAATCTCCTTGGATAAAATATTTAGAGATTTCTAGTTTTATATTAACTATATTTCCATCTATTCTTTATGCTACAGTTGATAATCATGTACTGACTCTTATCTTTTTGATAAAAATTTGTGTAGATACTACGATAAAATTTTTATTCATCAGATTATTTGACACAAGTGCTTTAATGAAGAGGAGAATATTTTTTCTTTTCGCATTGGATGTTATAGTTTACTTATTTTTAGGATATCTTTTAGTGATTCAAAAAGCAGGCTATTTGTTTTCGGTTTTACTTCTTTTTTCTAATTTTTCAGTTCCATTTATCAAAGAAAAGGAATTCGAATTATTTAAAAATAGCAAGTAATAGAAACATAGGTTAAATCTTAGAACGGCTTAAAATCAGACATGATAAAGGAAAGCTATCTAGGTAACTAAGTACTATAAACACAGTCGACAATCACTTGTTAGGAAACTATCCTAACCATGATTAATAAAAAAGAGAATTTTGATGGAACTCGTATTACCAAACAACTATGTTACTATTGATGAAGAAGAGATGATGTATCTTGATGGTGAAGGGTGGCTTGCCTTGCTTTGTGGAGGTGTAGGTGGTGTCGCAAGCGGAATAGCAGGAGCTATAACTGGAGCGGCAGCTGGTGCAGCACTAGGGACAATAACCTTACCAGTTATTGGTACAGTTAGCTATGCATTCATTTTAGCTACTTGTGGTGCAGCAACAGGTTATATGTCAGGCTATATTACCGGCTATAATTTCGGTAGGATATTGGAAAGTAATTTAGGCTGGGACTAGTTATGAAAGATAAAAAAGTACAACTATTTGCGACTATAGTATTTATTATGAATCTATTATTAGCTATCGTGAGTTTATTTGATACTAGTATTTTTAAGCATGTTTTCCTTATAGTGAGCTATCTGGCAATCATGTTTGCCTTTCTTATCTATATTGTTGCTAAATACATTCAATCACGGAATAATGGAAGGTAAGTATAGGATATTTTATGTGCCTATTCAATCATGGGCATCTTTATCGATTACCATTTCATTTTCGGCTTAGAAAAGAAAGGACAAGGTTAAAACAATTTCTTCAATAAAGGAGTCAAGATTGGCTCCTTTCCTTGTCTTCTCTAACCAAGCATGTTATAATGAATACTGCTCAAGCGACCTTCAATCGTTAAAGCACACACGACCTTCAATCGTGAACTAGTCATTTCGTTTATCTTTTATTACGTCGTTAACTCGAAATGAGATGCAAGCTTAGCTTGTCTGATTTATAACCTCAATCAGTCTCCCAGACTGATTGAGCGAACTCAAGTTATGCCTGCGACTCGTTGCCTAGTCCTAAAAGCAAACGAAAAGACTATACTCGAAGAAATTCTATTGAAAGTCATAGTAAATAGAATTTTGAGGGGTATAAATAAACGAATAGATGGGAGACTTACCATGAGTGATAACTCTAAAACACGTGTTGTCGTGGGGATGAGTGGTGGTGTTGATTCGTCGGTGACGGCTCTTTTGCTCAAGGAGCAGGGCTACGATGTGATCGGTATTTTCATGAAGAACTGGGATGACACAGATGAAAACGGGGTCTGTACGGCGACCGAAGATTACAAGGATGTGGCTGCGGTGGCAGACCAGATCGGTATTCCCTATTACTCTGTCAATTTTGAAAAAGAGTACTGGGACCGCGTTTTTGAGTATTTCTTAGCGGAATACCGTGCAGGACGCACGCCAAATCCAGATGTTATGTGCAACAAGGAAATCAAGTTCAAGGCCTTTTTGGACTATGCCATGACCTTGGGGGCAGACTATGTAGCTACTGGGCATTATGCCCGTGTAGCGCGTGATGAGGATGGCATTGTTCACATGCTTCGTGGCGTGGACAATGGCAAGGATCAGACCTATTTCCTCAGCCAGCTTTCGCAAGAACAACTTCAAAAAACCATGTTTCCACTAGGACATTTGGAAAAGCCTGAAGTTCGCAGACTAGCAGAAGAAGCAGGACTTGCGACTGCTAAGAAGAAAGATTCGACAGGGATTTGTTTTATCGGAGAAAAGAACTTTAAAAACTTCCTTAGCAACTACCTACCAGCTCAGCCTGGTCGCATGATGACTGTGGATGGTCGCGATATGGGCGAGCATGCAGGTCTTATGTATTATACGATTGGTCAGCGTGGCGGGCTTGGTATCGGTGGACAACACGGCGGAGACAATGCTCCTTGGTTCGTTGTCGGAAAAGACCTAAGCAAGAATATTCTCTATGTCGGCCAAGGTTTCTACCATGATTCGCTCATGTCAACCAGCCTAGAGGCTAGCCAAGTCCACTTTACTCGTGACATGCCAGAGGAATTTACGCTAGAATGCACAGCAAAATTCCGTTACCGTCAGCCTGATTCTAAGGTGACAGTACATGTCAAAGGAGAAAAGGCAGAGGTCATCTTTGCAGAACCACAACGCGCGATTACACCAGGACAGGCAGTTGTTTTTTACGATGGCGAAGAGTGTCTAGGTGGTGGTTTGATTGACAATGCTTATCGAGATGGACAAGTTTGTCAGTACATTTAGATTGACAAATTTTCTTAATTTGCTACAATAATAAAAGCAATAGAAATGATGGTCAAAGCTCATGGATGTTGCAGGCTTTTTTGTCCTGCACTTCTTTGGAGTTTTGACTGTTTTTGTGTCGTTTAAGGGAAAGGACAAGAATGATTCAACAAGATTTTCGGACAAAAACAGGAAATACAGTTTTTGGAGTTCGGGCGACAGCTTTGATTCTTCAAAATCGCAAGCTTCTAGTCACCAAAGACAAGGGCAAGTATTACATTATCGGCGGTGCGATTCAAGTTAACGAAAAAACGGAAGACGCGGTAGTCCGTGAAGTGAAGGAAGAACTGGGTGTTAAATCTCAAGCTGGGCAGCTAGCTTTTGTGGTTGAAAATCGTTTTGAAGTGGACGGCGTTTCCTATCACAATATCGAGTTTCATTATCTGGTGGATTTGCTTGAAGATGCCCCGTTGACCATGCAGGAAGATGAGAAAAGGCAGCCCTGTGAGTGGATTGACTTGGATAAGCTCCAGAATATCCAGCTAGTTCCAGCCTTTTTAAAAACAGCCCTACCAGATTGGGAAGGCCAACTAAGACACATTCATCTTGAGGAATAGGAGAGAAACATGACTTATCATTTTACTGAAGAATACGATATTATTGTAATTGGTGCGGGACACGCTGGGGTTGAGGCTTCCTTGGCCGCTAGCCGTATGGGCTGTAAGGTCCTGCTTGCGACCATCAATATTGAAATGCTGGCTTTCATGCCTTGTAATCCCTCTATCGGTGGTTCTGCCAAGGGGATTGTCGTGCGTGAAGTCGATGCCCTCGGTGGCGAGATGGCCAAAACCATTGACAAGACTTACATCCAGATGAAGATGCTTAACACAGGGAAGGGGCCAGCCGTCCGTGCCCTTCGTGCGCAGGCTGATAAGGAACTTTACTCTAAGGAAATGCGCAAGACGGTTGAAAATCAAGAAAATCTGACCCTTCGTCAAACCATGATTGATGAGATTTTAGTGGAAGACGGCAAGGTTGTCGGTGTGCGTACAGCTACCCATCAAGAATATGCTGCTAAGGCTGTTATCGTGACGACAGGGACGGCCCTTCGTGGGGAAATTATCATCGGAGATCTCAAGTACTCATCAGGCCCTAACCACAGCCTAGCTTCTATTAACCTTGCTGATAATCTCAAGGAACTGGGACTCGAAATTGGTCGTTTCAAGACAGGGACGCCTCCACGTGTCAAGGCTTCTTCTATCAATTATGATGTGACAGAGATTCAGCCAGGAGACGAAGCGCCAAATCACTTCTCATATACTTCACGTGATGAGGACTATGTCAAGGATCAAGTGCCATGCTGGTTGACCTATACCAATGGTACCAGTCATGAGATTATCCAAAACAACCTCCACCGTGCGCCTATGTTTACAGGTGTGGTCAAGGGAGTGGGCCCTCGTTACTGTCCGTCGATTGAGGACAAGATTGTGCGCTTTGCAGACAAGGAACGCCACCAACTTTTCCTAGAGCCAGAAGGGCGCAATACAGAGGAAGTCTATGTCCAAGGCCTCTCAACCAGTTTACCTGAAGATGTGCAACGTGAGCTGGTTCATTCTATCAAAGGTTTGGAAAATGCAGAGATGATGCGAACAGGTTATGCCATCGAGTACGATATGGTCTTGCCACACCAGTTGCGTGCGACTCTGGAAACCAAGAAAATCTCCGGACTTTTCACTGCTGGTCAGACTAATGGAACGTCAGGTTATGAAGAGGCAGCAGGCCAAGGGATTATCGCTGGGATCAATGCGGCTCTGAAAATCCAAGGTAAACCTGAGTTGATTTTGAAGCGCAGTGACGGTTATATCGGGGTGATGATTGATGACTTGGTGACCAAGGGAACGATTGAGCCTTATCGCCTTTTGACCAGTCGTGCTGAATACCGCCTCATTCTCCGCCATGACAATGCTGATATGCGTTTGACTGAGATGGGCCGTGAGATTGGTCTTGTGGATGATGAACGCTGGACTCGCTTTGAAATCAAGAAAAATCAATTTGAAAATGAGATGAAACGCCTAGACAGCATCAAACTCAAGCCAGTCAAGGAAACCAATGCCAAGGTTGAGGAGATGGGCTTCAAGACGTTGACAGATGCAGTGACAGCCAAGGAGTTCCTTCGCCGTCCAGAAGTTTCTTACCAAGATGTGGTGGCCTTCATCGGACCAGCTGCAGAGGACTTGGATGACAAGATTATCGAATTGATTGAAACAGAAATCAAGTACGAAGGCTATATTTCCAAAGCCATGGACCAGGTTGCTAAGATGAAACGTATGGAAGAAAAACGCATTCCAGCCAATATTGATTGGGATGACATTGATTCTATCGCAACCGAAGCTCGTCAGAAGTTCAAACTCATCAATCCAGAAACCATCGGTCAAGCCAGCCGTATTTCGGGAGTAAACCCAGCAGATATTTCTATTTTGATGGTGTATCTGGAAGGTAAAAATCGTAGTATTTCTAAAACTCTTCAAAAATCAAAATGATACGTCGTCGGCTTCTTACGAATGAGTTCAAAGCTTGGCTTTGATTCATCTCCAACCTCCCATAGTTCCCCGAACTATGGGAGCTAACTCAAGTTATGTATTTTCCTAGCCTTCTGGTCTGATTTTCATTGAGTTTTAATCTCAAAAGAAAGCATAGAGAAAAACAGCTCCGAAGACGGGGCTGTTTTGTTGACTTGTACTCAATGAAAATCAAAGNNTTTGAGGTTGTGGATAGAATTGACGAAGTCAGTAACCATATATACGGCAAGGCGAAGCTGACGTGGTTTGAAGAGATTTTCGAAGAGTATTATTCTTCATCTGGTGTGAGGATCATCGGGATGATAATCGGTTCACGTTCGGTATTTTCATAGAGGAAGGGGCGAATAGCGTTGACAATGGCACCATTGACAGATTGCACGCTAGCATCCTTGTTTTTCAGTGCGATACGAATGGCATTGAAGAGGATACGCTGGCTTTGGCGAATCAGGTCGCCAGACTCTCTCATGTAGACAAAGCCTCGGCTGAGGATGTCTGGACCAGATAGAATCATCTGCGACTTGAAGTCAACAGTTGCGACTGCTAAAACGACACCGTCTTCAGATAGATCACGACGGTCTTTGAGGACAGCTGCGCCGATTTCACCGATACGATTTCCATCGACATAGATGTCTTGGGCGTTGAAATGACCTGCAATACGAGCTGAGTCAGCAGTAAGGGCAAGCACATCACCATTACTCATGATAAAGATATTGTCCTTCTCAACACCAGTATCCACTGCTAGTCCAGCGTGGACTTTTTGCATGCGGTATTCACCGTGGACAGGCATGAAGTATTTTGGCTTAATCAAGCGGAGCATGAGTTTTTGCTCTTGCTGGCCACCGTGTCCAGATGTATGGATATTGTTCACTTTACCGTGGATAACTTCGACACCAGCTTCAGAAATGATGTTAATCAGCTTGTTGACGCTAGTCGTATTTCCAGGGATTGGGCTTGAAGAGAAGATAACGGTATCACCGGGTTGGAGTTGTACCTGACGGTGGGTTCCGTTGGCGATACGAGAGAGGGCTGCCATAGGCTCGCCCTGACTACCTGTACAGAGGATCAGAACCTCGCCAGCAGGGTAGTCTTTGATTTCATTTGGCTCGATAAAGGTTCCCTTAGGAGCTTTGATGTAGCCAAGGTCGATTCCGTTGACAATGGCCTTTTCCATAGAACGACCAAAGACCGCAATCTTACGTCCAGTCTTAACAGCAGCTTCAGTTGCTTGCTGGAGACGGAAGATATTTGAGGCAAAGGATGCAAAGATGATACGTCCTTCAATGCCTTGGATAATCTTCATGATGGACTGACCAACGACTTTTTCAGAGTTGGTAAAGGTTGGCACTTCTGCATTTGTTGAGTCAGACAGAAGACAAAGCACGCCTTCTTCACCAAGGGCAGCCATACGATGCAAGTCTGCAGGTTCTCCAACTGGAGTAAAGTCGAACTTGAAGTCGCCCGTACAGATGATTTTTCCTTGCGGAGTATGAATGACAATTCCCAAAGGCTCTGGAATAGAGTGAGTCGTTCTAAAGAAAGTTGCCTTGAGATTTTTAAAGGTCAACTCAGTGTTGTGGTTTATTTCGTAAAGTTTGGCGTTGCGCAAGAGGCCGTGTTCTTCGAGTTTCCCACGGATCAAAGCCAAGGCAAGTGGTCCAGCATAGATAGGGACATTTGCTTGCTTGAGCAGGAACGGAATCCCACCAATGTGGTCCTCGTGTCCGTGTGTGATTAAAACAGCCTTGACGCGGTCGATATTGTCCACGATGTATGAGTAGTCAGGAATGACATAGTCGATACCCAGCAAGTCATCTTCTGGGAATTTAATCCCAGCATCGACGATGATAATCTCATCTTGGTATTCAATTCCGTATGTATTTTTCCCGATTTCTCCCAGACCACCGATGGCAAAAACGCCGACTTCTTCAGGTTTAAGAGTGTAGGCCATATTAGAACTCCGTAATTTCGAAGGCGCCAGTTTCTTTTTCGTAATCTAGCAATTTGTCAGACAAGAGTTCGATATACTCGATATTGTACTCTGGGCGATTTTCTTCGACAAGTTGGCGAGCAGCGATACGGCCCTCAAGTTCTGAGTTGGCATCGATGTCTAGGTATAGTGCGCGTGTTGTTTCACGACGTGGGCTACGTTCTTTTGTTTCTTGATAAAAAACTTTGTAAATCATATAGTTCCTTTCTATTTTACAGGTCAGCTTATTCCAAACTTTTAGCATAGATTTGCTTGATTTCATTCCATTTTGTGTCTAGATTGACCTTGATTCGTTACAATTATTTCAATTATACCACAAAATGAAAAATTAGTAAAAGACGGAAACGAGAAAGTCATGGGACGATTTCTTTGGTAAACGCTTGCAATATCAAAAAGTATATGCTATAATAATAGAAAGAAATAGTATAAGCTGGAAAGGAAATAATTCGGAAACTATATTGTTTAGTGCTATTGATATTATGTTTAACTTTATAGATACTTCTGAATTGGATAAAGTTACCGAATTGAATGAACATGCTTTCCCTGTAGTTAGATTAGATAAAGCAGAGGAGCTTGGTTTAGATAATGAAGCTTTGGAGGTAGGGCGTGTTTTAAACGAAATCGTAACGGATATAGAGACTAACGGAGAGTCAACTGATTTGGCTAGAATGGATCGCTCTCTTTTTCCTATAGGCTCTTATGGTAATTATTGTGGTTATGGGAAATAATGGATATTCTATTCCAGCTATTGATGATTTAGATATGGCTTGTTTCTATCATGATAAGTGTTTTAAGGGATTTTTAGCAGATAATAGAAGTTGCAATGCCGCATTCCTAATAAGATTATCTCCTATTGTAGCAAATAATGCTTGGAATACAACTAAAGGAGCATATGCAAGAGCAGCTGTGGCTCTATTTTCTAGATTCGTATAAGACTAAGTTTTTGTAAAATATGAGTTGTTACGTAAAAGTGTTGATATGAATATTGGTGTCTATGAACAGAATCTTATTTTATAAGTTTTAACTTATCTTTTAAGGTTTCTGTTTATAGGCGCTTGTAGATGTGTTTATGTCTTTAAAAAATATATTTGCGATATTAAAAATGGATACTTATGCAATATTTCACTTTACTTATTAAGATAATTTTAAACTAAGGAGGTTGCCCTATGTATAACTTATTTGCTTTTGCTATCGGAGCTCGCTTGGTAGCTTTTATTGTTTTTGTTGCTTGCGTTTATGGAGGGAATCTTCTATTTGCCAAACTGGAACGACGACAAACCAAGTTCTTGTGGAAAATTACCTTTGTGACTCTCTACTCGCTTTTTCTCCTCCTTGTAACCTATGTCGTTTGGTTTGTATTTTACTTTGGATTAAATGCTTAGATGCCCCGCTTATGCTGGGGCTTTTTGTTTGGTGGCAAAAGATAGTAAATTTATGACACGAAAATTCCACCCCATCTATCAAGATGAGGTGGTCTTTGCATTTTTCTAAAATGACATGACAATGGAATTTTCAGAGCTTATTATTTTTATGGGAGTCATTGTTCTGCTCAAAAATAGAGTTGAAGCATAAAAATAAAACAATACAAACAGATAGATCAATTGGTAAAGGGATAGTAGTCATGTTTAAATCATTGAGAATGCTGAGCAAACTGTAAGAGATGAAGACAATAAAATTTATCCTTCTAAAAATGTGTTTCTTATCTAGCATGACTTACCAAACTTTTTACGAAGGTCTTTTCCAATGGTATAACCTGCCATAAATAAAGCGATACCAACACCTACACCAAAGCCACCCTTTATTTCTTGCAATTCCTTAGTAGAAATTTCACAATAGTTGTTCAAATCTTTCATCATATTAATCTCCTCCTAAAAAATAACCAGCTGCCAAACCAGAACCTATAAGTGCTGTTCCACCTGCAATAGCTTTCCAAGATACTGCTACTCCAAAGATAACCAAGGGAGCGAGACCGCCATCAATATCTGATAATTCATTTTCAGATAAGGATAAAAATTGATTGTCAAGAATGTCAAAATTTGTCATTGAACTTTCCTCCTTTTTTCTTATTCACTTTTATATTCGGAAAAGAAAAGGAAAAGTGAACATTTTTTTAAATTATTTTTAGTTAAGTGAGGGCATTTTTGTTTGGGGATAAAGAAAATTCCCATGTGCCAGCTTTTGTAGTATAATAGTAAGCAGACAAAAAGATAGGAATGTGTTATGAAAGTATTAGCTTTTGATACGTCTAGCAAGGCTCTTTCTCTGGCTATTTTAGAGGACAAGCAGGTTCTTGCCGAGACGACGATTAATATTAAGAAAAATCACAGTATTACCCTTATGCCTGCCATCGATTTTTTGATGGCAAGTTTGGATTGGACGCCCAAGGATTTGGACAGAATCGTGGTTGCGGAAGGACCAGGTAGCTACACAGGCTTGCGAATCGCTGTAGCCACTGCTAAGACGCTGGCTCATACTCTGAACATCGAGTTGGTTGGTATGTCTAGCCTCTTGGCTCTGGTGCCCTACCAACAAGAAGGTTTGTTTGTCCCCTTGATGGATGCGCGTCGCAACAATGTTTACGCAGGATTTTATGAAAATGCCAAACCTGTCATGCCAGAAGCACACCTGCCCTTTGAGCGAGTGATTGAGCTAATCAAGGGTGCTAGCCAGGTAACCTTTGTCGGAGAAGTTGGCACCTTTGTGGAGCAGATTCAAGAACACTTGCCAAGGACTAATTTCAAAGAAACCCTGCCTAATGCAGCCAATCTTGCTCTTTTGGCCTGGGACAAGGAAGCAGACTCCTTACACGACTTTGTGCCTAACTACCTCAAGCGTGTCGAGGCTGAGGAAAACTGGCTCAAGAACCATACCGAGTCTGGCGAGTCTTACATTAAACGCCTATGATAGAAATCAAACGAATCCAACAGCAGCCTGATCTATCTAAAGCCATCTACGCTGTTATGATAGCTGTTTACCCAGTCAGTCCTTGGACACTAGAACAAATCCAAGCAGATCTGTCCCAAGACCAGACTTGGTATGCTCTGGCTTATGATGGGGCAGAAGTGATTGGCTTTCTAGCTGTTCAGGAGACTCTCTTTGAAGCAGAAGTCCTGCAAATCGCTGTCAAAGGAGCCTATCAGGGTAAGGGCATTGCGTCAGCCTTGTTTGCTCAATTGCCGACAGATAAGGAGATTTTCCTCGAAGTCAGAAAGTCAAATCAACGAGCGCAAGCATTTTACAAGAAAGAAAAAATGGCGGTCATCGCTGAGCGAAAAGCCTACTACCATGACCCAGTCGAAGACGCCATCATCATGAAGAGAGAAATAGATGAAGGATAGATATATTTTAGCATTTGAGACATCCTGTGATGAGACCAGTGTCGCCGTCTTGAAAAACGACGATGAGCTCTTGTCCAATGTCATTGCTAGTCAAATTGAGAGTCACAAACGTTTTGGTGGCGTAGTGCCTGAAGTAGCCAGTCGTCACCATGTCGAGGTCATTACAGCCTGTATCGAGGAGGCATTGGCAGAAGCAGGGATTACCGAAGAGGACGTGACAGCTGTTGCGGTTACCTACGGACCAGGCTTGGTCGGAGCCTTGCTAGTTGGTTTGTCAGCTGCCAAGGCCTTTGCTTGGGCTCACGGACTTCCACTGATTCCTGTTAATCACATGGCTGGGCACCTCATGGCAGCTCAGAGTGTGGAGCCTTTGGAGTTTCCCTTGCTAGCCCTTTTAGTCAGTGGTGGGCACACAGAGTTGGTCTATGTTTCTGAGGCTGGCGATTACAAGATTGTTGGGGAGACACGAGATGACGCGGTTGGTGAGGCATATGATAAGGTCGGCCGCGTCATGGGCTTGACCTATCCTGCAGGTCGTGAGATTGACGAGTTGTCTCATCAGGGGCAGGATATTTATGATTTCCCTCGTGCCATGATTAAGGAGGATAATCTGGAGTTTTCATTCTCAGGTTTGAAATCTGCCTTTATCAATCTTCGCCACAATGCTGAGCAAAAGGGAGAAAGTCTGTCTACAGAGGATTTGTGTGCTTCCTTCCAAGCAGCTGTACTGGATATTCTCATGACTAAAACCAAGAAGGCTTTGGAGAAATACCCTGTTAAAACCCTTGTCGTGGCAGGTGGCGTGGCAGCCAATAAAGGTCTCAGAGAACGCCTAGCAACTGAAATCACAGATGTCAATGTCATCATTCCACCTCTGCGTCTCTGCGGAGACAATGCAGGTATGATTGCCTATGCCAGTGTCAGCGAGTGGAACAAAGAAAACTTTGCAAACTTGGACCTCAATGCCAAACCAAGCCTCGCTTTTGATACCATAGAATAAAGAGTCAGCTTAAGGCTGGCTTTTTTATTTTTTCTAACTATCAGAATATTTTGACAAATTAACACAAATAATGATATAATATGCAAAAGCTAGGAGGTGGTAGGATGATTGAAAAAATGGAATTGGGGGAATTTTACAAGGAACTGCGCCTGGCTAGAAAGCTCAAGCAGTCAGATGTGGCTTGTGCTGGACTAACAGCTTCTCAGCTATCCAAGTTTGAACTAGGACAGTCCATGTTGTCTGCTGATAAGTTGATCCTAGCCATCCAAGGTATAAATGTGACCTTTGATGAGTTTGGGCACAAGCTCAACAACTATCAAGAATCTCCACATATGCAGATTGGTAGGAGGGTTGTGGATCGCTTTGCCCACCAAGATATAGCTGGCTTAGAGCAACTGTTGGAGGAAGTCGAGCAAGGACAGATGGCAGAGACCTATCGTTGTTTGAATGCCATTGTGATTAAAAATGCTATTCATTCCTTAGATAAAAATTATCCCCTAGCAGAGGAGGATAGCGAGTTTTTGACTAACTACCTCTATGCTATTGAGTCTTGGACCTGGTTTGAACTCTATCTTTTTTGCAATACTATGCCCTTTCTGAGCAATCAAGACCTAATCTTTTTATCAACCTCTTTGCTTTAAAAATCAAAGGAATTTAAAGAGTTGGTACATAATAGACTGTATATGAAACAAGGGCTGTTAAATATCATCTCAGAGCTCATGGAGCGCAAACTTTTTTCTTATATCCCAATATTTGAAGCCGAGTTGGAGAGTATGCTGCGTCCATACGATGTTTTTGAAAAAGTATTGTGGCAGTTTTTAAAGAAAATGCAGATTTTTCTTCAAACCAAAGGAAGCAATCAAAAAGAGATTGAACACTTTATCCAATCTCTGCAAGTATTAGAAAATCCACAATTGATAGCCCTTTTTGAATTGCGCTTGCAGCAATACAAAGAACTTATCGATTAGTTAGAAATGGCAAAATGATAATAATATCAGCAACGATTGTCAATAATGTTAAAATTTGTTTCTTCATATGTTGCTCCACTCCTTAATTAGTAATAACTTTATTATACCAGGGAAATAATCAAATCTACCAAAATCGCAAATCTGAAATTTCTATAAGCAAAAATGTCAAATATGCGATTTTTTAAAATAAGCCAATTTTCGTGTTATACTGTCCTTGTAAAGCACTTGAAGCAAATCCTAGGTCGCAGAAGTGGTTTATAAGTAAAAATAATTGGAGGAGAAGCATATGACAGCATTTGTACATGAATTAACACGCGAATCAGAAAGATTCAATCAGTCTGAAAGAGTGACAATTACTTTCTTTTGTACAGTATTGTAAAAGATACTCAATTATTAAGTTTATTTTTATACTTATAAAGGTTTTGGAATTTTAATGTAGAAAATGCCAACTGAGGTAATTGCTAAAGAACAAGTCATCATAACAACAGGAGAAAAGAATGTATAAATATAAAATTGTAGACGAAGAAAGTTTGCCTGTCTATGGTTATAAAATTCACATATCGGCAACTCTTGATAATTACAAGGATATCTATAATCTTCTTTCTCCGTTGTTAGATGATAGGAAGATATCTTATAAGTATATATATAGGGAAGAAGATGTGGCTTATAATTTCTCTATTAGAGAATCTCCTGCTAATTCAGGGAAATACTTTACGATTTATCCTAAAAATAACGATGCTTTTCGTAGCATATTAGAACTACTTTATCAAACTATTCCTAAAAATATGGAGGGAATTTATATTCTAAGCGATCGTGCCTATAAAGATTCCAATACAATTTTTTTACAGATATGGGTTCTTTAGAGAAGATTTGGAGTATTTAGAAAAAGGTATTCCGACGTTGCTAGGACCAAATGGAGAAAAGTGGCAAGACTATCAAAAAGCATATTTTAACTTACCAGAATGGATTCAAGACATTCAAGAGAATACGTTTATAAAGGATTCATACTTAGCAAGAAATTATAGATTAAAAACCGTACTAACACAGTCAAATGGAGGGAATGTCTATCAAGTAGATTCAGTGATAGAAGGGAAAAAGTATATTTTGAAGGAGTGCCGACCTCATATTATTTCTTTTGGAGGAGTAGAGACTCAAGCACTTAGAAAAAATGAATATGAAATTTCAAAAAAATTATTAGATTGTGTTCCAGCTGTGCGTGAAACTGTTACAGAGTGGATTAACCAATATTATATTTATGAATTTATAGATGGTAGTGATTTATTAAAATACACAAAACCATACTCTATTGTTAGCTATAAGAAGCCTAATAAGGAGTTAAACATTAAGAGATTTAAAAGTTTTTTATTGATTACCAGGGAACTGTTAGAATTGATTGAATATTTTCATAGTCGAAATATTATTTTAAATGATATACATCCTGGAAATTTTATAAAATCAAAGAATAAACTTTACTTTGTAGATTTAGAAAATAGTTATGAGTATGATAATAAACCAGCTATTGGTTTGTATAGTGTAATTAGCTTAAAGGAATGGAACTCTATAGATGGTAAAGTATCTGATTGCCATAAAGTTGGGAATTTACTACTATTTTTGTTGGCTAGATTGCATGTGAAATCAATGGACGATTTATCACAATCATATCATATTTTAAATTCTTTATTGGCTGAATTTGGTTTAAAAACAAATTTTACAAGTATTATAGAAAAACTATTTTCTAAGGATGCAACAGTATCTGATATCCTGAAAGATTTAAATGAAATTTATGTTTATCAAATTGAATCCCTGCATAGTTTAGATGAGGTTCTAACTGATCAACCAGAAAGATCTTTTACTATTACTGAGATTATTAATAAAGAACTAGTCAATTTTCAACGATATGAGAATGCTAAAAATAATCAGCGATTACTGCAACATCTGATGCATAGAGAAAAAAATTTAGGACTAGATGGATTGTCTGGCTTACTTATTTTGATGAAAATATATGACTTTGATTGCGATATTATTGATTATGGAATTAATATCATTATTGAAAAATTAATTGTGGCAGATAATGGTAGGATGGTTCCGATAGAATCAAATTTAGTTTCACCTTATCTAAATAACGGGACAGCAGGATTTATTCGTGCTTTGATTTTTATAGATTTTGAAAAGTATACAGATCTAATCAAAGAATTATCTGAAGGATTAATTACAGAATTTGCTCAATATGCAGATTTCTGGAATGGTATGCTAGGGATAGCTGATACATTGTTAGAACTGTATTGTTATTTTAAAGTAAGAAAATATAAAGAAGTTGCATTGTCTTTGTTAAATACAGTAGAGTGCTATGTGAAGTATTCTAAAGCAGATAAGCAAGAGTACCTTTATGTGTTATCTAAGTACATGAATATGAAGGAGTTGTAATGAAAGTATTTCTTCAAAATAGAGATTTTAGGCAACTAACCATCAACCAGTGGATTTCAACGGTTGGGGATACGATTTTTTATCTGGCCTTTTTGAATTATGTGGCAGACGCCTCTTTTGCTCCTTTGGCGATTTTACTTATCACGATTTCAGAAACCCTGCCCCAAGTTCTACAAATCTTTCTGGGAGTTTTGGCGGATTTTCAACATCATCGTGTCTTGAAATATACAATTATTAGTTTTGCAAAATTTTTGCTTTACTCTATAGTGTCCTTATCGCTTTCAGGGCAGTCCTTTTCCTTAGTACTAGTAGCCTTTATTTGTCTGATTAACCTCTTGTCTGACACATTGAGTTATTTTTCAGGCGCCATGCTCACTCCGATTTTCATTAGAATTATTGGACAAGACCATCTGGCAGAAGCTATTGGATTTAAACAGTCAACTGTTAGTTTAGTGAAAACAATCAGTAATATTTTAGGAGGAGTCTTATTAGGTATTCTATCCATCCAGTTTATTTCCTTACTGAACGCTCTTACCTTTTTAATCGCATTTTTAGGTATCCTATTCATAAAAACTGACCTCTTGAAAGTAGAAAAAACGATTAGCTATCAAGAAGGACTCTCTGTAAAATCCTTTTGCCAGCATTTGCTCCAATCATCGAAATTGATATGGAATATGAATAAGGTGCTCTTAGTTTTGTTTATTATTTCTATTAGTCAAGCAGTGATAAATGTTACAGTTCCTGTTTCTACTCTGTTTTTGAGGAATCAACCCTTTTTGAATTTACAAACAGGTCAATCTCTTGCCTTGCTATCCACTTTTGAACTGTCAGCCCTGATTGTCGGAAGTCTTGTAAGTGGCTATCTGAAAAATACGATTTCTATAAAAACAGCTCTCTATGCCTCACTTGTCATCCAATTGCTTCTTCTAGTAGGATTTGCCACAGTTCGTTTTGACTGGATTCTTATCTTTAGTACCTTGGATGCCTTTTTCGCAGGTGTTCTCTCTCCTAGATTGCAAGAACTCGTCTTTAAACAAATACCTGAGGAGTCAATGGGAGCAGTTCAATCTTCTATCGGTGCTATTACGGTTGTTTTACCTAGCTTATTTACAATAGCTTTGGTAACCATTGCTACTAGCTTTGGAACTCTGGCAGTTAGCTTTGTTTTATTGCTATTTCTTCTAGTTGCCTTTGTCATGCTTCTGAATATTCGTGAAAGTATTTAGCGGAGAATTTGTTTAATATATGTTTGAGACTGGATTGCCAGTCTTTTTATGATGGTCAAAATCAACAGACTTTTTTCTCTTTCCTGAATGTGTTATAATAGTCCATGCTGTGGCTGGAGTCTTTTCAGCCCACCTATTAAGACAATATGAGGAGAAAGATGAAAGAAAAAGGATTTTGGGAGGGAGCGCAGGCAGCCATGCCAACGGCCCTTGGTTATGTCAGTATCGGACTTGCCTGTGGGATTATCGGTGCGCCCTATGTGACACCTGTTGAGATGGGCTTGATGAGCCTCTTTGTTTATGCTGGGAGCGCCCAGTTTGCCATGTTGGCCCTGATTGCGGTTCAAGCGCCTGTGGCTGCCATTGCTATGACGGTTTTTTTGATCAATTTGCGTCTCTTTTTGTTGAGTTTGCATGCGTCGACCTATTTTCGTCATACTAGTCTCTGGCACAATATCGGTATGTCTAGTATCTTGACGGATGAGACTTATGGTGTTTTGATGGGCGAATTGGCCCATGCAGACAAGGTCAATCCTATGTGGATGCACGGAAACAATCTTAACAGCTATGTGGCTTGGTTTGTGGGAACAGTTGCCGGAACGGCTCTGGGTGGTCTGTTACCAAATCCAGAAATCTTTGGTTTAGATTTTGCCCTAGTTGGGATGTTTATCGGTATTTTTGCTTCGCAATTTCAGATTATGCAAAGACGGATTCCTGTCCGCAATCTGCTCATTATCCTAGCAGTTGTTGCGGTGTCCTTCTTTTTACTCTTGACAGTGGTGTCTCAGTCGCTAGCTGTTCTGTTTGCGACGCTACTTGGTTGTAGCATGGGGGTGGTTTTAGATGGTCAGTAAGTATCTTTTATTAGCAGTTATTTTCTCTGGTCTTGTGACCTGGATTCCCCGTATGATTCCCTTCATCTTGGTCAAGTATAAGGGCTTGCCTGCGATCGTTGAGCGTTTTTTGAAGTTCTTGCCCGTCTCTATTATTTTTGCCTTGATTCTTTCAAGCGTAGTGGCAGGTAAGGTTGGAAGTTTGCCTCAAATCAAATGGCTGGACTTCTTAGCCGTCTTTCCAACAGCTTGGGTAGCCTTTCGCTACCGCAATCTAGTCGGAACAGTTCTCTTTGGAGTGGTCTTGATTGCCGTCTTGCGTTTGGTCTTTTAATACTCTCCGAAAATCTCTTCAAACCACGTCAGCTTTGCCTTTCCGTAGGTATATGTAACTGACTTCGTCAGTCTTATCTCCAACCTCAAAACAGTGTTTTGAGCAACCTGTGGCTAGCTTTCTAGTTTGCTCTTTGATTTTCATTGAGTATAAATACTTCCCGCAACTCAACAAGTATCTTTGAATCTCGGTCAGACATTTCAGTACCTGA
>NZ_VMLT01000116.1:0-4077 GCF_013276815.1 Streptococcus sp. 1055
TATTATACTACAAAATCGGCCTTTTGGGTAATAGAATCTCACTTTTTTTGGTATAATGGTAAGCAATAATGGACTAGAAAGAACAAAGATGCAAGATAAAATTGTCATTCATGGGGCGCGTGCCCATAATTTAAAAAATATTGATGTGGAGATTCCGCGAGATAAGCTGGTTGTCGTGACTGGCTTGTCAGGTTCAGGGAAGTCCAGTCTGGCTTTTGATACCCTCTATGCGGAGGGACAACGTCGCTATGTAGAGAGTTTGTCCGCCTACGCTCGTCAGTTCTTGGGCAATATGGAAAAACCAGATGTAGATGCTATTGATGGTCTCAGCCCAGCTATTTCTATCGACCAGAAAACGACTAGCAAAAACCCTCGTTCGACGGTGGGAACAACGACTGAAATCAATGACTATCTGCGTCTTCTCTACGCACGTGTGGGGACGCCTTACTGTATCAAGGGGCATGGAGCTATCAAGGCTTCTTCGGTGGAGCAAATCGTTGATAAGGTTTTGGAGTTACCTGAACGCCAGCGCTTGCAGATTTTGGCCCCTGTCATCCGCAAGAAAAAAGGTCAACATAAGAGTGTTATCGAGAAGGTTCAGAAAGATGGGTATGTCCGTGTCCGTGTGGATGGGGAAGTCTATGATGTGACCGAAGTGCCAGACTTGTCCAAGAGCAAGCAACACAATATCGATGTCGTGGTTGACCGTATTGTCATCAAGGAGGGCATTCGTAGTCGTCTCTTTGATTCCATTGAGGCTGCCCTTCGTATCGCAGAAGGCTATGTCATTATCGACACTATGGACGATTCGGAGTTGCTCTTCTCTGAGCATTATGCCTGCCCAGTTTGTGGCTTTACTGTTCCAGAGTTAGAGCCACGTCTCTTCTCCTTCAATGCTCCTTTTGGCTCTTGTAGTGAGTGTGACGGTTTGGGCATCAAGTTGGAGGTGGATACTGATTTGGTAGTGCCAGACGCCAGCAAGACCTTACGTGAGGGAGCGCTAGCACCTTGGAATCCTATCTCATCCAACTACTATCCAAACATGCTAGAGCAGGCTATGACGACCTTTGGAGTGGATATGGATAAGCCTTTTGAGGACTTGTCAGAAGAAGATAAAAACTTGATTCTCTACGGCTCAGATGGCAAGGAATTCCATTTCCACTATGAGAATGAATTTGGTGGTGTGCGCGATATTGACATTCCTTTTGAGGGAGTTATCAATAATATCAAGCGTCGTTATCACGAGACAAACAGCGATTATACCCGCACCCAGATGCGTCTCTACATGAATGAGCTGACCTGCGGAACCTGTCACGGCTATCGTCTCAATGACCAGGCCTTGTCTGTTCGTGTGGGTGGCGAGCAAGGGCCGCATATCGGAGACATTTCAGACCTATCTATCGCAGACCACTTGGACTTGGTGAGCCAGCTGACCTTGTCTGAAAATGAAGCCATCATTGCTCGTCCCATTCTCAAGGAAATCAAGGATCGTTTGACCTTCCTTAATAATGTGGGTCTTAATTATCTGACTCTGTCACGTTCAGCAGGAACCCTTTCAGGTGGGGAAAGCCAGCGTATTCGTTTGGCAACCCAGATTGGTTCCAATCTATCTGGCGTCCTCTATATCCTAGATGAGCCGTCAATCGGTCTCCACCAGAGGGATAATGACCGTCTGATTGCTAGTCTCAAAAAGATGCGTGACTTGGGCAATACTCTCATCGTGGTGGAACACGACGAAGATACCATGCGTGAGGCTGATTATCTGATTGACGTTGGTCCCGGTGCCGGTGTTTTTGGTGGAGAGATTGTTGCTGCAGGTACGCCCAAGCAGGTAGCTCGTAACAGTAAGTCTATCACAGGCCAGTACTTGTCAGGTAAACGTGCCATTCCAGTACCAGAAGAGCGCCGTGTCGGAAATGGTCGTTTTATCGAGGTGACAGGAGCGCGTGAGAACAACTTGCAAAATGTTACTGCTCGCTTCCCACTAGGAAAATTCATCGCAGTGACAGGGGTGTCGGGCTCAGGCAAGTCTACCTTGATCAACAGCATCCTCAAAAAAGCCATTGCCCAGAAGCTCAACCGTAATTCAGACAAGCCTGGTAAATTTAAGACTATTACAGGGATTGAGCATGTAGACCGATTGATTGACATTGACCAGAGCCCTATCGGACGAACGCCAAGGTCTAACCCTGCTACCTATACAGGAGTTTTTGACGATATACGTGACCTTTTTGCCCAGACAAACGAAGCCAAGATTCGAGGCTACAAGAAGGGCCGTTTCAGTTTCAACGTCAAGGGTGGTCGCTGTGAAGCCTGTTCAGGCGATGGGATCATCAAGATTGAGATGCACTTCTTGCCAGATGTTTATGTGGCTTGTGAAGTTTGCCACGGAACCCGTTACAACAGTGAAACCCTAGAAGTCCACTACAAGGAAAAAAATATCTCGCAGGTCTTGGATATGACCGTCAACGATGCGGTAGAATTCTTCCAACACATTCCAAAGATTCAGCGCAAACTTCAGACCATCAAGGATGTGGGACTGGGATATGTGACGCTAGGGCAACCAGCTACCACCCTTTCTGGAGGAGAAGCCCAGCGTATGAAGTTGGCTAGTGAACTTCACAAACGATCGACAGGAAAATCTTTCTATATTCTGGATGAGCCGACGACAGGTCTTCATACCGAGGATATTGCTCGCTTGCTTAAGGTTTTAGCTCGCTTTGTAGACGACGGTAATACAGTCCTTGTTATTGAGCACAATCTGGATGTCATCAAGACAGCAGACCATATTATTGACTTGGGTCCTGAGGGCGGTGTCGGCGGTGGAACCATCATCGCAACAGGAACTCCAGAAGAAGTAGCGGCCAAGGAAGCCAGCTACACAGGACATTATTTGAAAGGAAAGTTACATCATGAATAAACGTGTACAAGCATTTCTAGCTAAAATGCAAGAAAAAGAACTAGATGGTATCATCATCAATAACCTTAAAAACGTCTATTACCTGACTGGTTTTTGGGGCTCAAACGGAACAGTCTTTATCAGCCGTGACCGTCAGGTCTTGGTGACAGACTCTCGCTATATCATTGCAGCCAAGCAAGAAACCAGTGGTTTTGAGATTGTGGCTGACCGTGATGAATTGGTTGTCATTGCAGGCATTGTTAAGGACATGGGCTTGTCTCGAATCGGTTTTGAAGATGAGATTTCAGTTTCTTATTATCATCGTATGCAGGCCGCCTTTGAAGGAATTGACTTGCTTCCACAAACTCAGTTTGTCGAAGGTCTTCGAATGATTAAGGATGAAGCGGAGATTGCAGCTATTCGTAAGGCTTGTTCTATCTCAGACCAAGCTTTCCGCGATGCGCTTGACTTTATCAAACCAGGAAAGACAGAGATTGAAATAGCCAACTTCCTTGACTTCCGTATGCGTGAGTTGGGAGCATCTGGCTTGTCTTTTGACACTATCCTAGCTAGCGGTATCAACTCTTCCAAACCCCATGCCCATCCTATGCACAAACCAGTGGAGCTAGGAGAAGCTATTACCATGGACTTCGGTTGCCTCTACGACCACTATGTCAGTGATATGACACGGACTATCTATCTGGGGCATGTCAGCGACGAGCAAGCAGAGATTTACAATACAGTTCTAAAAGCTAACCAAGCCTTGATTGAACAGGCTAAGGCTGGCTTAGGTTTCCGTGACTTTGACAAAATTCCTCGTGATATTATCATCGAGGCAGGCTATGGTGACTACTTTACCCACGGTATCGGACACGGTATTGGACTGGATATCCATGAAGAGCCTTACTTTAGCCAAACTTCTACAGAAACTATTAAGGCAGGTATGGCCTTGACCGATGAACCAGGTATCTATATCGAAGGCAAATATGGCGTTCGTATCGAGGATGATATCCTGATTACAGAGACAGGTTGTGAATTATTGACCCTAGCTCCAAAAGAGTTGATAGTCATTTAGTTGTTTGTCAAGAAAAAAGTACGAAAATGACGAAAAAAGTCAAAAAAAATTAAAAATAGGTCGCAAGTCGGATGTTTTTTATGGTATAATCCCATCTTTGACA
>NZ_VMLT01000117.1:0-1807 GCF_013276815.1 Streptococcus sp. 1055
TGCTTTGAGCAACCTGTGGCTAGCTTCCTAGTTTGCTCTTTGATTTTCATTGAGTATAAACTTAGCAAGAAGACCTCTTTTTCAGAAAAGCAGGGTTCTTTTTGATGTCTATTCCATCCTTGAAAGTGTAGAACAAACTGTCAATCGAAAGTGATTATGTCCCAAAAAAATGGTGAGATTGAGGGCAATTATTTTGCTTTCATTTGACAAGAGGAACCCTTGAAGCAGTTTTGTCAGCTAAACCAAGGCTAATCTTAGCCTTGGCTTGTCAGCCTAACAGCATCAAGCATCTTATCAAATGAAATAGAGGGCTAGCTATCAGCTAGTTAAAACATCTAATTTTTAGGAGGGCTGGGTGACTAACTTCATTATAGAACTTTCATTTAGTTAGCAAAAAGGCTTGTTGTCTATAATTGTCTGCATTAGTCTAGATTTTATTTATAGAAAATGTTATAATAGACTGTATTTAAAAAATTTTAAGGAGAAATGACAGAATGTCTGTATCATTTGAAAACAAAGAAACAAACCGTGGTGTCTTGACTTTCACTATCTCTCAAGACCAAATCAAACCAGAATTGGATCGTGTCTTCAACTCAGTGAAGAAATCTCTTAATGTTCCAGGTTTCCGTAAAGGTCACCTTCCACGCCCTATCTTCGACAAAAAATTTGGTGAAGAGTCACTTTACCAAGACGTTATGAACGCTCTTTTGCCAAACGCTTATGAAGTAGCTGTAAAAGAAGCTGGTCTTGAAGTCGTTGCACAACCAAAAATTGATGTAACTTCAATGGAAAAAGGTCAAGACTGGGTTATCACTGCTGAAGTTGTTACAAAACCTGAAGTAAAATTGGGTGACTACAAAAACCTTGAAGTATCAGTAGATGTAGAAAAAGAAGTAACTGACGCTGATGTTGAAGAGCGTATCGAACGCGAACGCAACAACTTGGCTGAATTGGTTATCAAAGAAGCTGCTGCTGAAAACGGCGACACTGTTGTCATCGACTTCGTTGGTTCTATCGACGGTGTTGAATTTGACGGTGGAAAAGGTGAAAACTTCTCACTTGGACTTGGTTCAGGTCAATTCATCCCTGGTTTCGAAGACCAATTGGTAGGCCACTCAGCTGGCGAAACTGTTGATGTTATCGTAACATTCCCAGAAGACTACCAAGCAGAAGACCTTGCAGGTAAAGAAGCTAAATTCGTGACAACTATCCACGAAGTAAAAGCTAAAGAAGTTCCAGCTCTTGACGATGAACTTGCAAAAGACATCGACGAAGAAGTTGAAACACTTGCTGAATTGAAAGAAAAATACCGCAAGGAATTGGTTGCTGCTAAAGAAGAAGCTTACAAAGATGCAGTTGAAGGTGCAGCAATTGATAAAGCTGTAGAAAACGCTGAAATCGTAGAACTTCCAGAAGAAATGATTCACGAAGAAGTTCACCGTTCAGTAAATGAATTCCTTGGAAACTTGCAACGTCAGGGTATCAATCCTGATATGTACTTCCAAATCACTGGAACTACTCAAGAAGACCTTCACAAACAATACGAGGCAGAAGCTGAGTCACGTACTAAGACTAACCTTGTTATTGAAGCAGTTGCCAAAGCTGAAGGATTTGACGCTTCAGAAGAAGAAATCCAAAAAGAAATCGAGCAATTGGCTACAGACTACAACATGGAAGTTGCACAAGTACAAAGCTTGCTTTCAGCTGATATGTTGAAACACGATATCACAATCAAAAAAGCTGTTGAATTGATTACAAGCACAGCAACAGTTAAATAATCTTATACTTTTCGAAAATCAAATTCAAA
>NZ_VMLT01000118.1:0-602 GCF_013276815.1 Streptococcus sp. 1055
GTGCTAGCTTGTTTCTTAACAGATTTTCCTTTTCTAGGATAGAGCAGATCCTGTTTTGACAATCCTAATTTTCCATGATGGATCCAGTAGTAGATGGTAGAAATTACCACGTTAACGCCCTTAGACTGTTGAGCATAGTCGGCAGAATAAACCTCTTTAAAGCGTCCTTTTCCAAGACATTGTCGGACTGTCCCACGCTTGATTTCAGTATGGATAGTTTGAGGAGCTTTTCCAAGTAAAGAGGCGATTTCTCTATTTGATTTCCCTTCTTTTTTCCGTCTTTCGATTAAGCGACGGCTATCGATTGTCAAATGTTTGGCTTTTGTAGTATAATGGTTTTGCATCTCTGTGCCTTTCTTGTGTTTGTGATTGAACAACAAGTATAACACAGAGGTGTTTTCTTATGCCTAGAAGAGCTTTCATTTGACAAGAGGAACCCTTGAAGCAGTTTTGTCAGCTAAACCAAGGCTAATCTTAGCCTTGGCTTTCCAGCTTAACAGCTCCAAGCCTCTTATCAAATGAAATCGAGTACTAGCTATCAGCTAGTTGAACCATCTAATTTTTAGGAGGGCTGGGTGGCTAACTTCATTATAGAACTTTCA
>NZ_VMLT01000119.1:0-2900 GCF_013276815.1 Streptococcus sp. 1055
TTTGAGGTTGTGGATAGAACTGACAGAGTCAGTATCATATACCTACGGTAAGGCGACGCTGACGTGGTTTGAAGAGATTTTCGAAGAGTATTAGATAAGTGAAGTATTTTAAAGGAATTAAAAAGGAGAAATAGAATGAAAAATAAACGTTTAATTGGAATTATCGCTGCATTAGCAGTCTTAGTAGCAGGAAGCTTGATTTACTCTTCAATGAATAAATCAGAAGCTCAGAATAATAAGGATGAGAAGAAAATAGCCAAGATTGGTGTGCTTCAATTTGTGAGCCATCCATCCCTTGATTTGATTTATAAAGGGATTCAAGACGGACTTGCAGAAGAAGGATATAAAGATGATCAAGTTAAAATCGATTTTATGAACTCAGAAGGTGACCAAAGTAAGGTTGCGACAATGAGTAAACAATTGGTTGCAAATGGCAATGACCTTGTGGTTGGTATTGCGACACCAGCTGCTCAAGGTTTGGCTAGTGCAACAAAAGACCTACCTGTTATTATGGCTGCTATTACAGACCCAATTGGTGCTAACTTGGTTAAAGATTTGAAAAAACCAGGTGGCAACATTACAGGGGTATCTGACCACAATCCAGCTCAACAACAAGTTGAACTCATCAAAGCTTTGACACCAAATGTGAAAACAATCGGAGCTCTTTACTCAAGCAGCGAAGATAATTCCAAAACTCAGGTCGAAGAATTTAAGGCTTATGCTGAAAAAGCAGGTCTGACAGTGGAAACATTTGCAGTTCCTTCAACAAATGAAATTGCCTCAACTGTCACTGTTATGACTAGCAAGGTAGATGCTATTTGGGTTCCAATTGATAACACCATTGCATCAGGATTTCCAACGGCTGTCTCTAGCAATCAAAGTTCTAAGAAACCAATTTATCCAAGTGCGACAGCTATGGTAGAAGTAGGTGGTTTGGCATCAGTTGTAGTTGACCAACATGACCTTGGTGTGGCAACTGGAAAAATGATTGCGCAAGTCTTGAAAGGTGCAAAACCAGCCGATACCCCAGTCAATGTCTTTTCAACTGGTAAGTCAGTCATCAATAAAAAAATAGCACAAGAACTAGGTATTACGATTCCTGAGTCTGTTCTCAAAGAAGCAGGACAAGTCATCGAATAAATAAGGTAGGGAGGAGGAGACTCTTCCCATTTTTTAAAAAGATGAATATAGAAAGGATTAAATAAAATATGATTGTTTCCATTATTTCTCAAGGATTTGTCTGGGCTATTCTAGGTCTGGGAATCTTTATGACATTTAGGATTTTGAACTTTCCAGATATGACAACAGAAGGTTCCTTCCCTCTTGGGGGAGCTGTTGCTGTCACTCTGATAACCAAAGGCGTGAACCCTTTTTTAGCGACACTGCTTGCTGTAGGAGCAGGTTGTTTGGCTGGTATGGCAGCAGGACTTCTTTATACAAAAGGGAAGATCCCAACTTTGCTCTCAGGGATTTTGGTGATGACTTCCTGTCACTCTATCATGCTCTTGATTATGGGACGTGCCAATTTAGGCTTACTTGGAACCAAGCAAATCCAGGATGTTTTGCCTTTTGATTCAGATTTGAACCAACTCTTGACAGGTCTTATCTTTGTCAGTTTTGTTATTGCTCTCATGCTCTTTTTCTTGGATACCAAACTCGGACAAGCCTATATTGCTACAGGTGACAATCCTGATATGGCTAGAAGTTTCGGGATTCATACTGGACGCATGGAGCTCATGGGCTTGGTCTTATCAAATGGTGTGATTGCCCTTGCAGGAGCTCTCATTGCCCAGCAAGAAGGGTATGCTGATGTATCTCGAGGGATCGGGGTTATCGTTGTGGGGCTTGCAAGTTTGATTATTGGAGAAGTTATTTTCAAGAGTTTGAGTTTGGCAGAACGTCTGGTTACCATCGTTGTAGGTTCTATCGCTTATCAATTCTTAGTGTGGGCGGTTATTGCGCTTGGCTTTAATACAAGTTACCTTCGTTTGTACAGCGCCGTGATTTTAGCAGTCTGCCTCATGATTCCAACATTTAAGCAAACCATCTTGAAAGGAGCCAAGTTAAGCAAATGACAGCAATTGTAGAATTAAAAAATGCAACCAAAATCGTTAAAAATGGCTTTGATGAAGAGAAGATTATTTTAAATGATGTTTCCTTAGAAATTTTTGAACAGGATTTCATCACGATTTTAGGTGGAAATGGTGCTGGGAAATCAACTCTCTTTAACACTATTGCAGGAACCTTGTCCTTAACCAGTGGAACTATCCGTATTTTGGGTGAGGATGTTACCAAGTTTTCACCAGAGAAGCGGGCCAAGTATCTGTCTCGAGTTTTCCAAGATCCAAAGATGGGGACAGCTCCTCGTATGACGGTTGCTGAAAATCTTTTGATTGCCAAGTTTCGTGGTGAAAAGCGGGGATTGTTACCACGACGCTTGACTAGTTATAAGGATGAATTTCAGTCAACCATTGAAAAAGTAGGAAATGGTCTTGAGAAACACTTGAATACACCGATTGAGTTTTTATCAGGTGGTCAAAGACAGGCCTTGAGTCTCTTGATGGCAACCTTGAAGCGACCTGAATTACTCTTGTTAGACGAGCATACTGCAGCTCTTGATCCAAAGACCAGTGTCGCACTCATGGAATTGACGGATGAATTTGTCAAGAAGGATCAATTGACAGCGCTTATGATTACCCATCATATGGAAGATGCTCTCAAATATGGCAATCGCTTAATTGTCATGAAAGAAGGACGAATTATCCAAGATTTGAACCAAGAAGAAAAAGCAAAAATGAAAATCTCTGATTATTATCAACTCTTTGAATAAAGTAGGGAAAATGAGTGAAATGGTTTACTTTTTTTCTGAAATAAAGTATACTCCCATCTTTGACAGTTTT
>NZ_VMLT01000012.1:0-4703 GCF_013276815.1 Streptococcus sp. 1055
GTCAAGTAGCTTTCACGGCATAAATCGCTCAGATACTCAGCCCTTTTGTAGGCTCATGTCTTGTCCTAGACAGTTCTCGTGTCTCTCTTAAGTTTTCTAAACGCTTATTGAGACTGGTTACTTCTTTTTCTGTTATGACTTCAGAAAGATCATCTAAGAGATTTTTAGAAACTTTCAACTCCCTGTTTTCTAGCTTTAATGCTTTGTTTTCAGTCTCTAATTGCTGATTTTTCCATTCTGCATGAGATAGGCTATTTTCATGCCTGCTAGTGCATTTCTAAGTAACTCATTTTGATTGACCGCCTGCTCCAGCTTCTCTACAACATCAGACACAAACGTCTTCAGTCGTCCAACAAAATCCGAAGTAAAATTAAAGCCATCGCCAAACAGTTTAGGAGTAGCATTTTCTAATTCTTCCTGCAACTCTTTGGCAACTCGACGTCTATCTAAATCTCTATACGAAATTTTCGATAAGTTACTTGATTGTTCCACCAAAAGTTGCGTTTTTTCTCTATGAGCTCTCTCCAGACGAACCACATCATCGCTCAGACGCTTAGAATCGCTTTTTAACCCCTTTATTTCCTCCTGACGACTATTTACCTCAGAATTTAACTCAGATAGCTCTGAGAGCCTCTCAGAAGCCTCAGAATCGATTTTACCGTATTCGTCAATCTTTTTCTCAAGGACACCCTCTAAACGTCCTAAATCTGCCCTTAAATCGTTTCTATGAGTGTCTAGCCATTTGAAACGCTCTTCCAACGTCGCTTCTCGGATTTTAAATGTCACGTCTGAATCTGCAAATAAAGAACCTATGTCCTCATAATCTTGAATTTCTGAGATTGTTGCAGGTCTACGTTCTTCCGTATGCCAATATTTTGGCGCTCCTAAATCTAGCAATTCCTGATTAAGAGCTTCACGCCCCATTTTTTCCTTGTAATCCGCCACACTCAAATGCTGTTCTTTGCTATCTCGCTTTCCACGTTGCAACTCAAAACCATGCTCATTCATGTACCTTGGCAAATCTTCCTGAATATGCTTTAGCTCCTCACGGTTAAACATAACCTTTGATGACAGCTTACCATTTCTCATTGGAACAATCCCTAAGTGCATGTGTGGGGTACTCTCATCAAGATGTACACTGGCATAAGCAACGTTGGTTTCTCCGTAATTCTCCGCGAAGTAGTTTTTAGCCGTTTCAAAAAATTTTCTCGTCTGCTCCTGGCCCAACTTTTCAAAAAAATCTTTATCTGACGTAATAATCCATTCATCACACAAAACAGCGTCTTTCCGTATCCCACGTTTAGAACTCTTGTTCTCGTTCACATAGTCCTTAATTTGCCGTTCATACGACACAGAGCGGTCACGATCCGTCAACTCATAGTTGAGGTGTGACCTGCTCGTGTCGATGTCTTTGTTTGAGTGCTTTTCAAAAATCCGTTCATTGTGCTTATGTGCGCCACCCAAATTCCCAACTTTCATTTTCTGCATTCTCGCAACCATGTAGCTCATAACTTTTACCTCCTCAGGTGGGTCATTCGAGTAGCGAATGACAGACGAGCCGGCAAGCCTATTGCTCGTCTATTGTGATAACATTCTAGCTAGAATTTTAGCACAAATTTCGGCTAACTTCCATGTAAAGTATAAACGCACTATACTTTACTTCGTAAAGGTGCGTTCTCCGAAGGCTCTTGCAGAGAGCTAGTCCGCCCACTTTATGCCAGGGCGAACTACAAAAAAGCCCTCGAATCGCAAGGGCATTTTTTGAAAAATTGGGCGACTTCTATAAGTCCCCCAAAGTCATTTTTTCAAAATGACAGTCGGACGGCTTCGCTATTGTCCGACCAAAAAATCAAAGTAAACATAGTTGAGAAAATTATCGCCATAGGAAACATTGATACTATCAACTCCACACATCCTACATAGACAATTTCCATTATATTTTTTAATATTCTTCAAAACTATATCTTATACAAATTATTTAATCTTTCTAACTCTAATACATTCATACATACTTCTACTCCAGTAACTCCCCCCTTACTATGAATAACCCCACAAGAAAACACAATCCTCTCCTTACTCAAAATATTTGACAACACTACTAATGATTCTAAAATATAATCCTTTATAATAATAAAACTATTATTTTCATCCTTAGCAAACTCTATAAATCCAATATCCTTACACCTATCACCAAGATGAAACCTAAGTGATTTCAAAAAATAATCAAAAAAAACATCACTCTTCATAGAAAACCCTTTCATTTTTTAAAATATTCTGATATAATCATACAAAAAATAAAGGAGAACTGCCATGAAAAAACTTATTTTATTTATAACTACCTTTCTCACTCTTCTTTCATTTACTGTTACAACATATGCCGAAACTCCAAAAGCAAACCAAATCACCCCATATTCTACTGCAACTGGAAATGGTGGAGTTTCCAAAATAGAAATTTATGATAACCGAAGTAGAGCATGGTGGTACGCACGACCTTATACTAAAAGCTCTTATCAATTCTCTGGAGGAGTTCGTATTACATTAACAAATGGCCGTACCTTATATTACTCGGTAAGCGGTCAAGGTAGGGCAGGACAATCAGTTAGTGGTTCAATATATGTAAGCGGAAAAATAAAAAGAGTAACTTTTACAGGTGTAGCTTACGGCCCTGGTGGAATACAAATAGCACTTCCTCAATCAGAAACAAATAATTACAGTAGTGGTGGTTCAGGGATGAGAATACCGAACCCTGAAATTCTATACGAAGAATAATTCACTAACAAGAAAGAGACTGGGACAATTTTGTCCCAGTCTCTTTAAATTTCATCAACATCGAGCTGCTTTTTCATCTCAATAGCATCTTTTTACTCATAAATTAGATATAAACAAGTGTTTTCCATGGCAGTTACAACCATTTGAACCATACTTAGATTTTTGAACAGTGCTTAATCTAAAAAATCATAAATATCTGTCTGTCGACTTCTTTCTTCAGCTTGCTTGATTATCTCTGCAGTTGGTACTTGTCGATTATCAGTAATCTGCATTTCATAGCCAATGACCTTTCGGCCATTTTTAACTACGTTTAGATAAACATCTACCCCTAATTTTTTCTCTAGCTCTTCTGCCCCAACTTTCAGACAGTTCCTTGCAAAGATTGCAGGGGGCATTCTTCTCTCTTCCCCTAAAAACCAATCTTGCCAATCGTCTAAATCTCCTTGAATGGTTGTGACACGTTGATTTTTAAAGCGATTTGCTTCCCACAATTTCATCAAAATAATGGCATACTTTGATTTGATTTGAGCTAACTCTGCCAATTTGAACGAGAAGAACTGGCTACGTAAAGCAAATACGTAAGGCGCAGCATCTTCTGAAAAGATAAATTCCACTTCGCCATTAGCTAAGAATTTAATTTTTCTAAATAACTGGGTCATCAATATCCCTTTAACGCCATTCTCAACGATTGGCAGATATAACGCAGTGTTTTCGTTTAGGGCTTTAAAGCCACGTGCCACACGCTCATAGTTTTTCCCTGAAGTGTTCAATCCAAAGTGCTTCAGCACCTCTTTTGCATTTGTCGTAAATGTATCTGTTGCAGTGCTTTCTTTGGTCACATAGCTAAAACAATAGTCCAGTAGCTTATGTTCAAAGGCTTTTAAATTCCCAAAGGCTTTGGCTAGGTCATTCGCTTGTACTACTAGATAATCTTGTCTAGACATCAAGCCCTCAAACGCATTTTCTGACTTCCCTTTTTTCATGGCTTAACCTCACGTACTTTTTTGTCATAAATGATTATATAATATTACATGACAAACTTCAAGTAATTTATTACCTTTTTTGTCATGTATCACGTACTTTTTTGTCATGTATCACGTACTTTTTTGTCATGTATCACGTACTTTTTTGTCATGTATCACGTACTTTTTTGTCACTTATCTCCTCGCAAACCCTTGATAATACTGACTTTTTGACACCCCCAAAGTATATATAAAGTATATATAAAGTAAGTATGAAAGTAACTCCTTTAGAAAAAAATCCTTCATTTTTTTAATTTTTCAAAAAAAAAAAGACCCTATCGGGCCAAGCTCTTAAAAACGTATTCGGGGTCTTTACAGCTCGAAGCTGAAGGCAGTCCCACACCCGACACAAAATAGTGCCCTTTGAGCTATCCGTTTCCAGTTGCCCGACAATAAAGAGCTTCACGCCACCGACCGTATCACTGAGGCGCCTCATAAAGATTATAACACAAATGTCTATTTTTGACACCAATTATAAAACTATGTTATAATTTAATCAACAACAAGAGTAGTGAGTTCATCACGCTAAACGAAAAGCACCCTGTCCGCCAAGACTTAGGGTGCTTTTTTTGCGCTAGCTACAACACACTAGCGTTCGTGAAAAGTGACACTATTTCTCGTTGTCATCGAAGCGCTTTTCAATCCACTTCATCCCATAGGCTTTCCCCAACTCGTACGCTAAGGGCAACACTACTCGGACAACAACAAGAAGAGTAATGAGTTCTAACAAGCTAAACACCTCCTTTCGAAGGCTTAGTGCCAGAATATTGCTATTATACCATGTCCGCTTGCTTTATTCCATGGTCTATTTGACAACAAGGAACCTAGGTCGTTAGTCTTTGGTTTGTCGGTCAGCTGAACAAAGTTCAGACTGAACCGCCTTAACCAGTCTAACTTGACCTAGCTTATTGT
>NZ_VMLT01000120.1:0-12467 GCF_013276815.1 Streptococcus sp. 1055
TAAAGTCGGGATTATACCATATTCACAGAAAAAAACGAACATTCTTATTCTAAAAAATGTTCATTTTTCTTAAATTATAAATCTAAACCTGGTTTATAGAAGGAACGATTGTCCATAGCGAAGATTTTATTGGTCATCTCTCCTTTATCCACCAAAGCCAGAGCTGTTGACATCATCATCATGCTGGCATCCAGATTGTCAATCATATGGATAATCTCTGCTTCCATAATGCGTGGACGGACTGGACTTCCATACTCAAGTAAGCCGTGGTGACTGAGAATGACGTGGCGGAGCAAAACGACTTCTTCCTTGGTATCATCAATGCCGAGCTCCATAACTGTCTTGGTAATTTCACTATCAATGAGAGCGATATGTCCAAGAAGATTGCCTCGCACTGTATACTCAGTCTGTTCTGGTCCCGTCAACTCGATAACTTTGGCCAAGTCATGTAGCATAATTCCCGCATAGAGCAGGCTCTTATTGAGCCGAGGATAAATATTGCTAATGGCATCTGCCAAGCGCACCATGGTCGCCGTATGATAGGCCAAGCCTGTTTCAAAGGCATGGTGGTTGGTCTTCGCTGCTGGATAGGAGTAGAATTCCTTATCATACTTGGTGTAGAGATTTCGGACAATCCGTTGCCAGACAGGATTTTCAATTTTGAAAATCATTTGCGACATGTAGTCACGAATTTCCTTGATATCAACCGGTGGCTTGACCTTGAAATCAGCTGGGTCATTGGGTTCACCAGCTTGCGGCAGGCGGAGAGTGATTTGATTGACCTGTGGAGTGTTGTTATAAACTTCTCGGCGCCCTTTCATGTAGACAACCCTACCTGCGGTAAAGGCATCAATGTTATGAGGTTGGGCATCCCAGAGCTTCCCCTCAATCTCGCCACTATCATCTTGGAAGGTAAAGGCTAGGTAGTTTTTCCCAGCTCGAGTTTGCCTCAGGTCAGCTGATTTGATTAAGTAAAAACCTTCAAACAGCTCATCTTTTTTCATGTGACTAATCTTCATATTCTTCCTCATTTTCTTGGAAATGGAGTAGATCAAGCGCAGGCTCACCTTCTGACAACTCAATGTGACGGAGCGTCCGCTCGATAGCTGTGGTACGACGGTTTAATAATTCATCAATATTGCCAGAGGCATGTTGGAGATGTTTTTGTGCCTTTACCAGAATACCACCAAACTTGCCAAACTCGGTCTTGACACTGGCAAGAGTCTTACTGATATGGTCGGCACTCTTTTGGATATTGAGAGTTTTGAATCCAACTGATAGGGAGTTAAGAAGGGCTGATAGGGTACTTGGACCTGCAACAATAATCTGCTCTTCCCGCCTCAAATCATCAAAGAAGACAGGATTGCGGACAATTTCTGAGTAGAGACCTTCTGTCGGGACAAACAAAACTCCAAAATTGGTCGTCCGAGGTGGTGCTATGTACTTGCTCTTAATATCCTTTGCAAAGCGTTTGACGCTGGCTAGGAGCGACTTACGACAGCGTTCGATTTCGTCCTTGTCACCTGCTTCATAGGCTTCTTCTAGACGGTAATAATCTGCCAGTGGAAACTTAGAGTCAATTGGTAGGTAGACGTATTCCTGGTCGCCTTGTCCGGGCAACTTGATGGCATACTCCACTCGTTCACTAGAGTTTTCAACCGTTGCATATTCTCGTTCGTACTGGGCAGGAGTCATGATGTCTTCAATAATTTGCCCCAGTTGCAATTCTCCCAGAATCCCTCGTGTCTTGGTTCCAGAGAGAACCTTGTTGAGGGCGCCGACATCACGGGCAACTGTCTGCATTTCTCCAAGACCACGATTGACAGACTCCAATTGCTTGGAAACTGTCTCAAAGGAAGCCTGCAAGCGTGTCTGTAAGGTCTTTTCTAGTTTTTCCTCGACCGTTTGGCGCATTTGTTCCAAACGTTGCTCATTGGATTCCTGCAAGGCTTGGAGACGTTGGTCGGTCTTGTCTCTGGTTTGGAGGAGATTATCTGTCATTTCTTGACGGATCTGAGTCAGACCTTGGTGCAATTCAATCCGCACTTCTTGCAAACGGTCGCTGACAGCCACTTCCAAATCTTTTTGGTCTAACTGGCTGGCTTGTCTGGCTTGTTCAAAGCGATAATCCAACTGGTCTGACAAGTGATCTGCCTGATCCTCCAAGCTCTTGGCTAGATGTTTTTCCTGCTTATCCTGCCTTTGCCAAATCAGAAAGAGTCCAGCTAGGTTGGCAATCAATAATAGAACAAGTAAACTTTCCATCCTACCTCCTGTCCTTGCTATGCAGCACGACCACATAACCATCTGGGCAAGTCACCGAAACTTCCCTATCTATATATTCGTTAGAAGCGTACACTTTTTTAAAGAAAAAATTTTCCTCTGTCAACTCATACTTGGCTCCGAGAATGGTAAGCTGGCTATCCCGAACTGGCATAAAGGCTAGGTAGTCATAGTCTGAACGGGGTTCAAGCTGACTGGTCCCTTCTGGACAATAGGCAATCAAGTTTTGTCCATCTTCAATCGCTATCTGGCGCATATAGGGCGCCAACTTGGGATTACTAGGCAGAAAGACATTAGCCAGCATATGGTCAATACGACCACCCAAAGCACCGAAAATAGTGACCTGAGCCTGAGGATTTTGCTCAAAGATAGTCAAGAGAGCCAATTCCAAATCAGTATCATCTTTTTCTGGTCGGGCTTGAACAAAATGCTGGGCACGTTTTTGAATCACCTGTCGCTCTTCTTCGGTCACAGAATCAAAATCCCCAACCGCTAGAGCAATAGGAAGGTTTTCTTCCAGGACCCATAGCGAGCCCCGATCCACACCAACAAAACCATCAAAGTCCGTCCGATAATGACCACGGTCTCCGCCTGCAAAAACGGCAACCCTAGTCCAGTTGTTTTCTGAGAGTTTGTACTCGCTCATTGACATCTCCCTTAAAGACATAGGAACCTGCTACAAAAACGGTCGCACCAGCTTCTTTGGCTTGAGCAATCGTTTTATCATCAATCCCACCATCCACTTCAATCTCAAATTTCAAACCTTTTTCCTGACGAAGAGCAACCAACTCACGGACCTTATCCATGGTCTCTGGTAGAAAGGCTTGCCCACCAAATCCAGGGTTAACTGTCATGACTAGGACTTGGTCAACTAGATGAAGCACATGCTTAATCGCTTCAACTGGTGTACCAGGATTGATAACGACTGAAGGCTTGACACCGAGTGAACGAATCTTTTGGAGGGCACCATGAATATGAGGCGTTGCTTCCACATGGATACTGATAATATCCGCACCTGCACGCGCAAAGTCCTCTAAATGATGCTCAGGGTTTGACACCATCAAGTGGCAATCGAAAACCATCTTGCTATGAGGGCGAAGAGATTCGACCACACCCGCACCAAAACTGATTTGTGGTACAAAGTGACCGTCCATAATATCGATATGGGCATATTCTGCCCCAGTTGCTTCTAGGCGTTTGATTTCACGTTCAAAGTTGGCATAATCTGCTGCCAGAATTGACGGAGCAATCTTGTATTGAGACATAGGTTTCTCCTTATTTTGGAATTTTTTTGCTGACTTTTTTATAGGTTTCTCTGCGATTTTCAATCTCACTGAGGAATTGCAGGTAGTTGTCAAAACGAAAGGACGCAATGACACCCTCTTCAACTGCTGGTTTCACTGCACAAGACGGCTCATGGGTATGGGTACAAGTGCGGAATTTGCAGTCTCGACTAACAGTAGCAATCTCTGGGAAAGCCTGATTGAGGTCTTCAGCCGTTGTTACTTCATAATCCAGTGATGAAAAGCCTGGTGTATCTGCGATTTTACCCCCATTAAGATTGTAAAAACTAACTGCTCGAGTAGTGTGGCGCCCGCGACCCAGACTGTCTGAAATTTCTCCTGTTTCAAGATTGAGGTCTGGTGCGATTTTATTGAGAAGGGTTGACTTACCAACACCTGTCTGCCCCATAAAGACTGTAATCTTATCTGTTAACAAAGGCAGGAGTTCCTCTTTACTGGTCACAAAGTCATAGCCGATGTCACCATAAGTCTGTTTATAAAAATCCAGTTCTCCCCCATCTTCCAACAAATCCATTTTGGAAATATAGACGATGGGATGGATGCCCTTGTGTTCCAAAAGAACCAAGAAACGATCCAGCAAATTGCTGTTAAAATCAGGTTCCTTGACGGACATGATTACTACAGCTTGGTCAATATTGACAATGGGCGGACGGATCAGACTGTTTTTCCGTTCGTGAATTTTGAGAATGTAACCCTCTGAATTTTCCTCGGCAGAGAAATCGACCCAGTCCCCAACGTAAGGGGTATGCCCTTTTTTACGAAAATTTCCACGCGCGCGTGTTTGATAGACCTGACCATCACTCTCTACATAGTAGAACCCAGCCAAAGCTTTAATGATTTGTCCCTGCATCTTAGAGTCCTTGCCCTTTAAGTGCATCTGCTAGGCTGGCAAACTCTGCCAAACTGAGAGCTTCTCCACGCACAGATGGTGACAAGCCTGCTTGATCCAAGGCCTTGGTCAGCTTGTCCTTAACTTCCTCGGTCTTGCCAAAGTAACCTGTCAAATTGTTCCACAAGGTCTTGCGGCGATGAGTGAAACTAGCCTTGGAAACCTTAAAGAATAAGTTCTCGTCTTCCACTGCTACGGCTGGCTCTGGACGACGCACCATTTTCAAGATGGCCGAATCCACATTTGGCGCTGGCACAAATACCGTACGAGGCACGATAAAGGCAACCTTGGCAGTCATGTAATACTGAACCGCAATTGACAAACTGCCATATGCCTTGGTATTCGGCTGAGCGGAGATACGGTCCGCCACTTCTTTCTGCATCATAACCACAAACTCACTAAAAGGAATGCCACTTTCAATCAAGTGCATGAGAATAGGCGTTGTGATGTAGTAAGGCAAATTAGCCACTACCTTGATTGGCAGGTCAGGATTTTTAAAATTCTGGATATGCTGCGCCAAATCGACCTTGAGAATGTCCTCGTTAACCACTGTCACATTGTCAAAATCACGTAGGGTATCTGCCAAAATCGGTACCAAACGGTGGTCGATCTCAAATGCCATGACCTCTGCTGCACGCTCAGCCAGAAACTCCGTCAAGGCACCAATCCCTGGCCCAATTTCGATAACATTGACTTGATCATCAATCTCAGCCGTATCCACAATCTTTTGAAGGATATTGGTATCCGTCAGGAAATTTTGCCCAAAGGACTTTTTAAAGGTAAAACCGTGACGCTCCAGCACTGCCTTGGTCACGCTATAATCTGCAATTCTCATCTATTCTCTTTTCTATTATCTGTTACTACTATTGTAACACATTCCCCTTGTATTTTGGGGGTGAAAATCATACCAAAAAACTATCTTTCCTCGTGAAGAAAGATAGTCTTGAAAATCTTTAAAAGGGGACTTAGCGGTTCTCTCGAAACATACGTTCAAAAAAATCAGCTTCTTGATAACTTCGATTTTCAGGTAGGGTCAAATCTACATCCTCCTCCACGTCGTCCACTGTCAGTTCAACCGTTTGAGGTAAATTTTTCAAACGATAATGCTTTTGCCTTTGCCCTTCAATGCTAGCAAAATCAAGCAAATAGCCATTCACTCGGATTTGAACTAAAAGGAGATGATTGGTCATATTTTCCATGATGAGGATGTCTTCTAAACCACCTCTGGCACTCGGATAATCAGATACCCTGCGAATACGGATTTTTTCACACATGAGCAAGTTCCCTCATATCAATGATTTCATCGGCCTTATTCCAGACTAGGGGATTATGGGTCGCAATGATGATCATTCGATTTTCATCTTTCAAGCCCACCAAGAGATTCATAACCTCCTCTGAATTTTCAGGATCAAGAGCTGCTGTTGGTTCATCTGCCAAAATCAAGGGTGGATTTTTCAAAATAGTCTTCGCAAGGGCAACTCGCTGAGCCTCTCCCCCAGATAAAGTATAGATTTTTTGTTCTAGATCCAAATATCCTAGATTAACTTTTTCTAAAGCCTCCACTTGCCTTTCCAAACGTTCTACTTTTGAGATTTTCTGACCAACAAAGCCCAAATCCAAATTCTCTTTGATTGATTGGTTTTCTAAGAGGCCAAAATTTTGAAAGAGATAGCCCATCTGGTCTCGAAAATACTCACGAGTGGGAATGGTTTTTAAATCTTTCCCCTGATAGAGAACCCTTCCACCATCTATCTTTTCTAGCTTTCCCAAGATATTCAGCAGCGTCGTCTTTCCGCTCCCACTCTTCCCGATTAAGGCATAGACCTTGCCCTTCTCCAGCTTGAGATTTAAGCCAGAGAAAATCGCGCGGTCATTAAATTTCTTTTCCAATCCTTGAATATCAATCATCTTATTTTCCTTTCAATACTGCCATGCTACCAGCTTCTTCTTTTTTGTCCTGCCTTACTAAAATCAACAGAGTGTTAAGCGTAAATAAAGCTACAACTAGAGCGCTAATCAAGCTATCTCCTGTCAAAACACTAGATAGGATTAGGCCAAGCAAGAGAACTCCTCCTTGCGCCAGTAAATACTTGCCATGAAGCTCATAGATTGTCATACCAGAAAGACGTTTAATCATAAGCTCCCGTCTGAACTGCTCAAAATAGAGAAGGTTCATGGAATCAAATAACAAGATAGCCGTAGATAGGGTCAAAATCGTCCCAATAAGGAGAGAGTAAAACTCCACCCGTTTGTCATTTAGTACCTTGGCAAAAAATAGCTGGCTTTTTACCAAGTAAGAGACCTTGTGATACAGACCTTGCTCTTTTAGAGCGGTGATGCTGTCTCCATATCGATCTAGTTTCAAGGCACTATTAGCCGTAGTTCCCCACAACATCCCTGCAACAGGTCTTGTTCCAGTCGCTTGCGGCGTTAGAACTACAATAATCGGATCTTTTAGGTACTGACGTGTTGTCTTGTACCCATCATTATAGATGAAACGTTCCTGTCCTGTTTCTGTAAAAGCTAGCCTTAACTGTGGAAGGTAGTGTTTCTGACTCGTCGCCTCTACACTTTCAGATGAAAATCTTTGCAGGTAATCTGTAAATAATCTTTGATAGTAGGCAGACTGCTCTCGCAAGCTCTCAGGCAAGATCAGCCCAAACTCTCCCTCAGACAAGTTTTGCATCTTATCCATAAACTCTGAAGAAACGGTAATCTTTTCTTCTATCAGATAGCGCGGTGAGACATAGATAACATTCCCTGACGGTGTGTAGTCACTGAGACGATTGCCATCTAGGTCCACTTCTGCTCCATCTGAGAAATTGTCAACATTGCTCATGATATAAAAAGAGTCTGTATTGGCTAACCGTTCTTCAGTAAATGTCTGCCACTCACGATTATCCTTACGCATTCCTTCTTCATCGGCAAATGCACTAGACCAACCAAAGGATAGACGGTAACGGTCTGAGGACTGGCTCCATTTATCGCTTGCCTTCTCCATCTCCTGCATTTCACGGTAGTGGGGGAGGAGAGCTGTCGCACTCGATCCGACCACCAATACAGCTAAGAGTTGCCCCACCATCATCAATGTCATCATACGTTTGAGAGGGAGTTTCCCTTTCAATAAATCCACCAGACTATTTTCCTGTAAACCGAGTAGATACACGACACTTAGTAAGGTAGAAATCCCGGCCAAAGTCAATCCATAAAGTAGGAGAGCAATGATGACAAGTTGCACCGTTGCCATAAACAAGGCACCTTGATACCAGAGAAGCCCCAATCCCACAAGACTGGATACCAGCACTGAGCAGATAAGCTGTCTCACATCTTCTAACACTGGTCTGAGAGCCACCCCAAACAAGCTCTCACCAGCGATTAAGCGAATCCCTGCCTGACGAAGGGACTTGATCCGATAAATCAGGGTCAGACTCATAAAAGTCAGCAGAAAAATAGCTAGACTCAGTAGCCCCATTGGGGTAGCAGACAAGAGGACGACCATCGAAAATGCCTCTGTTCTATTCGAGACAACACCATTATAACCAAGCTCTTGCAGGGCGGTCTGTAAGCTCACTCCATCCAAACTCCCTGACACAATCAAGTAAGACCCTAATAAATCACTCGTTTCTGCACTCTCCTTGGAGGAAATGGTCAAACCTTCTGGAAGCTCTCCCTGACCATAAGTGGCATAGGTAAAGCGTGTTTCTCCAGCTTCATTTGGCTCAACGATTCGACGAGCAATGAGACTATTGTACTCTACCGCCAAGTGACTCAAAGCCTCTGTCAGTTTTTCTCGATCAGCTACTGATTGGTCTAGCCCAGTACCCATCACATCAACAGAGGGATAGTTACCAAATAAAATCTCTTCTCGATGATCAACGGAATTTATCACCATATAAAGCGATACCAATACCATTGAAATCAAAATAAATAAACGTTTCATCATTTCCTCCAAAAAGTTACTTGGTCACCTGCTAGAGAGATGACCAAGTAAAGCATTGTTATCAACTCACCCAGAAATGTTTTTACTTTCTCGTGTATAATTTTTAATAATCATAATAAAAGCTTACTTGCTCGCCCCACGCAGTACGAATCCAAGCTCGAGATGTTCCTCCTGCATCAGCATATCCCTTATCAGATGAACTATTCCATCTGCTAGAAACTGTTGAACTATGGTATTTTGAGGGGTGATAGTAGTTTGAGTAAGCACCTCCGTTAGCCGAACCATACGTCCAGACACCACCACCTGGATACTTAACCGCGGCCGATACTACTGCTACTCCTCCACCTAATGTTGCTGCAAGACTCGCTACAAGGGCTAATTTTTTAACTGTTTGTTTCATATTGATACTCCTCTATTTTTTATTATATCATAAATATTTATTATGTATTGTCTATTTTCTATTCAAGTAAAACTAAGTCATGGATCATAGACCTTTTCAAAGCAACACCTCATGGTATCCTCTCCTTATTTTTCTAATTTAGTCTATCAAGTTGTATTTATTATATGTTATGAATAAATTTTTTGAGACTAAGTAGACATAACTAAATTTTATTTAAACCACCAAGTAACTAAATAAAATAAACTAAAAAAGTTCATACTGTAATCTCCTTTCACGTTTTAATTGATTATAAATTATTCTTAAATAAACTCAAAGGACATCAATGTCCTTAAAATCTAACTATTTCATATTATTTTTGGCTTATATCTAAAAAAACAGCTCTAAAGACGAACTTTAGAGCTGTTTTGATGCGAGAACAAGGACATTTTTGTCATTGCTTCACGATATTTATAAATATTTTTTTAAATCTTCTTGCCATTGTTTCTCCAACATAGTAACTAAATAAGAATTTTCTATTATATCAGCAAATAGCTTCGATTTCTGATAGAACTGTTCGGCAGAAACATAATCATTGTTTATTATTAGAGATAATTTCCACTCCAACATTAATATAATTGGTTTCTTCTGGAAATCTTGTGTTTTTTCCATTATATGATTAAGGCTAAAGATATAAGATTCTAGTGAATCATAAGACGACAAATTATCCAAACAGGCTAGACCCGAAAACAAAGTGTTACTTAAAGCAAACAGATATTCTGGTGCAATTAATTCTACATGATTTGTCAAACGAACTAAAAACGAATGAATTCTGTTAATTTCTTCAATCTGATTTTGACCTTGTTTTATCTTTGTAAGCACTATAGCAAAATATAAGTTGATAACTTCTAATTCATTTATCAAAAACAATTCCTTATCATAAATTGTTTTAAAATAATCGTCCAGTACGGTTTCCCCATATTCTGGTCGTCCGCTTCGAATAACATCTATCGTTGCTCTAGTAGCTTCAAACCATACTTTTTCCTCATTAGGAAGTTGCTCATAAAATAAATCCTCTATCTCTTCCAAACACGCTTCTTTCTTATCATACTCCTCTTCTTTACCATAGATTGGTTCACGTAAAATCTGGTATTTCAATTCTAAATAAGCAGAAGGAAGAGCTGAAAAATCTGGCATAAGGCTATAAGCTGGAACTCCTAGCCGGCGAGCAATATAGTCTAACTTGGGCAAACTCGGTTGCGAAGCTCCACTTTCAATTCGCGACAGTTGACGAACTGTCAGTTCTTGCTCATCTCCACAAAAATCTGGACGACTAATTCCTTTTTCTATCCTAATCTCTTTAATTTTTTGACCAATTAACATCAGACACCTCCTCTTCTACCTGCTTCGAAAAATACTGTGAAACTTAAAAAATTGTAACAGCTACATCTTTCCTACTCATAAGATTTCATAGCTTCTTCCACTTCTGCCAAGGTGACCCCAAACAACTCTAGGCGTTTGAGGAGTTGCTTGCCGTTGGAATAGCCGATTCGGAGAGCCTCTCCCAGATATTCTCGGCGCTTACGGCTGTCTGCCCCTGCTAGAAAACCAAGGCGAATCAAGTCGCTACGACTAATGTCAAACTGACTCTCATGTTCAAATTGTTCTGTCACCTGAGCTAGAGCCGTTTTCAGGTCTTCATAGCTGGCATGCTCAATTCCCAGAGAACACCCCTTGGTCTTGGACTTGGGAACAGCTTCATCTCGCTTGAGAAAGGCATGCTGAACTGTTGGAATAGTCGTCATAATCATGCGACGAATCCGCTCCCCATTAAAATCTGGGTCTGTAAAGACAATGACTCCATGACGTTGGTGTAGGCGCTGAATCCGTTCTAAATCCTGCTCATTGATGGCAGAACCTCGTGTCTCATAGGTCTCTACATCGAAGTAACGTTTGAGATTGGCCGTATCATCGCGACCTTCAACTACGATGACTTGGGAAATTTTTTCTTTCATTACTTGCTGTCCAATCCAAAAATTCGCTCTGCATTTGCAGTCGTTGCCGCCGCTAACTCTTCTGCCGTCATCCCACGCAAGGCAGCAATAAAGTCCACCACATAGCGAGTATAGGCTGTTTTGTTTTCGCGGCCACGCTTGGGTACAGGAGCCAAGTAAGGCGCATCCGTCTCCACCAAAAGCTTATCCAAAGGTAACTCTTTAGCTGCTTCTTGGATGTCAGTTGCCTTCTTAAAAGTCACCACTCCTGAGAAGGAAATGGTCATACCAAGCTCGACAAACTTCTCTGCCCACTCAAGCGTCCCTGAAAATGAATGCATGATACCACCTCGAGAGCCAACTCCCTCGCTCTTGATAATCTCATAGGTATCTTCCAGCGCATCACGGGTATGGACAACAAAAGGCAAATCCAAGTCCTTAGATAGCTGAATCTGACGGCGAAAAACCTGCTCCTGCACCTCTTTGGGCGCTGTCATCCAATGATAATCCAAACCAATTTCACCTAAAGCCACAACCTTGGGATGCTTGAGCTTGTCAAGCAAGTAAGCCTCGACTTCCTCCGTGTAAGTCCCTGCTTCTGTAGGATGCCAACCGATAGTCGCATAGAGCTGGTCATACTCATCTACCAACTCCAAGGCACGCTCAATCGTCGGTTGATCAAAACCAACAATATTCATCTGTGTCACACCCATCTCAGCAGCCAAGGCAATTTCTTCTGCCTCACGACCTGCAAATTCTTCTACATTCAAGTGTGTATGTGTATCAAAAATCATCTCTTCTAACCTCGTTTTCTATCTTCTATTATACCAAAAAAGAGGAGGGGTACCCAATTTTTCGGTTTCCCTCCTCTCTTTAATAGAGCTATTCTGCTAGCTTTTCTACTCGATATTACCCATCTCCTGTCCCACAGTTAGAGACAGAAGAGACTGGTTACATTGATAGAATATCCCTTTTCAGCTAAAGTGTGCGATTATCTTGGGTTCTCACTTTTCTCACCCATCACTAGGATTGATGATTTCTCCAAATCCCCCTTATAATCTAACTTTAAGTAGAGAATAGAATTTTCTAGCTATCCTATTTTCTACGTCTAGCCTTTCTTCCTAGCAAAGCAAAACCACTTGTTGCCACCACTAGACCAAGACTAGCAAGTGCTGCACTTGATGCTGAACCTGTGTTAGGTAATTATTTGCCAGCAGGCACTTTAACAGTTGATTTTTCATCAGTAACTATGTACTACTCTAGATTCAATCTATTATATAAGAATGTTGAGTCACTAGCTCATCCTTCCATTATCTCTTATATTACAAAATACTCCATAATCTCCAGTAGAATAAATCTGGCTAGAGATTATGGAGTTATTTTCAGCCTTAATATCCTATCAAAAAATAATATTAAGATTCATTCAGTTAGATTTAGTTTAGCAATTCACCATTAGCATTGACTCTATAGCCGTTTACTGTTGTATTGACTGCAAGCATACCTGATTCATCTACATAGTACCATTTCCCACTAACTTGGAACCATTGGCTAACTTTCATATCGCCATTACTGTTGAGGTAGTACCATGAGCCATTGTATAGCAACCATCCTGTGGCCATTGAGCCATTACTATTGAGGTAGTACCATGAACCATTGTATAGCAACCATCCTGTGGCCATTG
>NZ_VMLT01000121.1:0-4633 GCF_013276815.1 Streptococcus sp. 1055
TTTCAATAGAAATCACGACTTTCTGATGAATTTATTTGGGGAGTGATAGAAAAGCCCTTCATCAGCCAGTCTACTTGTTCAGGTGTGATAGCTTTGACATCCTTTTCTGTACTTGGCCAAGTCAGTTTACCATTCTCAAAGCGTTTATAAAGTAGCCAAAATCCTTGACCATCCCAGTAAAGAGCTTTAAAGCGGTCTTTACGTCCACCACAAAAGAGAAAGACTTGACCGGAGAAAGGATCCAATTCAAAGTGGGTTTTAATGAGATAAGCCAGTGAATCAATGCCTTGTCTCATATCCGTTTTCCCACAAACAAGGTGAACTTGACCTAAATCGTTTAGTTGAATCATCATAGTACACTACCTTTCCTCCGATAACTATTTTTATTTAGTATACCGGAAGTTGGGGAATTAGGATAGATACGATACCTTGTTATGACGCGCTTACTTTAGAATAGTACGTTATAGATGTTAAAATATTTCTAGAAATTAATTTGACTTTCCTAATCGATTTGTTCACATCTTGTTTTAATCTACTATATATAGGGTACTTGAAAGGCTATCATCGGACAAAATAAAGAAGGCATGATATAATATAAGGTAGATTTTTATGTCATAAAACAAGAGGTGTTTGGACATCATCCATTTGAAAACTCTATGTGTTCAAACGATAGTAAAATAAAATAGGGTATCTAAATCCTCGCTATGAAAGGAAAAACTCAATGGCTACTATTCAATGGTTTCCTGGTCACATGTCTAAAGCGCGTCGACAGGTGCAGGAAAATTTAAAATTTGTTGATTTTGTAACTATTTTGGTGGATGCACGTTTACCTCTATCTAGTCAAAATCCTATGTTGACCAAGATTGTTGGTGATAAACCAAAACTTTTGATTTTAAACAAGGCGGACTTGGCTGATCCAACAATGACCAAGGAATGGCGTCAGTATTTTGAATCACAGGGAATCCAGACGCTGGCTATCAATTCCAAAGAACAAGTGACTGTAAAAGTTGTAACAGATGCGGCCAAGAAGCTCATGGCAGATAAGATTGCTCGTCAGAAAGAACGTGGTATCAAGATTGAAACCTTGCGTACCATGATTATCGGGATTCCAAATGCTGGTAAATCCACTCTTATGAACCGTTTAGCTGGTAAGAAAATTGCCGTTGTCGGCAATAAACCAGGGGTTACCAAGGGACAACAATGGCTTAAAACCAATAAAGACCTGGAAATCTTGGATACACCGGGGATTCTCTGGCCTAAGTTTGAGGATGAAACTGTTGCACTTAAGTTGGCATTGACTGGAGCTATCAAGGATCAGTTGCTTCCTATGGATGAGGTTACCATTTTTGGTATCAATTATTTCAAAGAACATTATCCAGAAAAGCTGGCTGAACGCTTCAAACAAATGAAAATTGAAGAAGAAGCGCCTGTGATTATTATGGATATGACCCGCGCCCTCGGTTTCCGTGATGACTATGACCGTTTTTACAGTCTCTTCGTGAAGGAAGTCCGTGATGGAAAACTCGGTAACTATACCTTAGATACATTGGAAGACCTCGATGGCAACGATTAAAGAAATCAAAGAACTCCTTGTGACAGTCAAGGAGTTAGAAAGCCCTATTTTTTTAGATCTTGAAAAGGATAATCGCTCTGGAGTTCAAAAAGAAATTAGCAAGCGTAAAAAAGCCATTCAGGCTGAATTGGATGAAAATTTGCGTTTGGAATCTATGCTTTCCTATGAAAAGGAAAGTTACAAGCAAGGAGTGATCTTGATAGCAGGTGTTGACGAGGTCGGCCGAGGTCCTCTTGCTGGTCCTGTAGTCGCTGCAGCTGTTATTTTACCTAAAAATTGTAAGATTAGAGGCCTCAATGACAGCAAGAAAATTCCTAAAAAGAAACATCTGGAGATTTTCCAAGCCGTTCAAAACCAAGCCTTGTCGATTGGAATTGGTATCATGGATAATCAGGTCATCGACCAAGTCAATATCTACGGAGCAACTAAACTGGCCATGCAGGAAGCAATCTCCCAGCTCAGTCCTCAACCTGAGCACCTTTTGATAGATGCCATGAAACTGGAGTTGCCCATTTCACAAACCTCCATCATCAAAGGTGATGCTAATTCCCTCTCTATTGCAGCGGCTTCTATAGTAGCCAAGGTGACCCGTGATGAATTGATGAAGGACTACGATCAGCAGTTTCCTGGCTATGATTTCGCTACTAATGCAGGATATGGAACAGCTAAACACCTGGAAGGACTTGACAAACTAGGAGTTACCCCAATTCACCGAACCAGCTTTGAACCCATTAAATCACTGGTTTTAGGTAAAAAAGAAAGTTAATTGAAAGGAAATACCATGGAGGAACAGTCGGAAATAGTCCGTTCTAAGAAAGAATTCGCCTTTGCATCCAGCACTATACTATCCCAAGTTGGTCGAGGAATCATTGTCGGCCTCGTCGTAGGGCTCATCGTCGGATCCTTTCGTTTCTTAATTGAAAAGGGCTTCCACCTGATACAAGGACTTTATCAAGATCAAGGGCACCTATTTGTTAATTTATTTATTATTGCCCTGTTTTATCTAATCATCTGCTGGCTCAGTGCCAAACTGACACGCTCTGAAAAAGACATCAAAGGCTCAGGAATTCCGCAAGTCGAAGCCGAACTGAAAGGTCTCATGACCCTCAACTGGTGGGGCGTTCTTTGGAAAAAATATATTCTAGGAACTCTTGCTATTGCTAGTGGACTTATGTTAGGTCGAGAAGGGCCAAGTATTCAACTTGGAGCTGTTGGTGGTAAAGGTATCGCCAAGTGGCTCAAATCCAGTCCAGTAGAGGAACGTTCCTTAATTGCCAGTGGAGCTGCAGCAGGTTTAGCCGCTGCCTTTAATGCTCCGATTGCAGGACTTCTCTTTGTGGTAGAAGAAGTTTATCACCATTTTTCACGCTTTTTCTGGGTATCTACTCTCGCAGCTAGTCTCGTAGCAAACTTTGTTTCTCTGCTCATATTTGGCCTAACACCCGTACTGGATATGCCAGATAATATCCCACTCATGACCCTAGATCAGTATTGGATTTACCTCCTCATGGGAATTTTCCTTGGATTTTCCGGTTTTCTCTATGAAAAAGCTGTGCTCGATGTCGGTAGACTTTATGATTGGATTGGTCAAAAAATCCATTTGGATAGAGCTTATTATCCAATTCTTGCTTTTATTCTCATCATACCAGTCGGAATTTTTTTACCTCACGTCCTTGGTGGTGGAAATCAGCTTGTTCTTTCCTTAACTGAGCAAGATTTTAGTTTTCAAGTTCTATTAGCTTACTTTTTAATTCGCTTTATCTGGAGCATGATTAGTTATGGAAGTGGTCTTCCAGGAGGAATTTTCCTACCAATTCTGGCTCTCGGTTCCTTACTTGGTGCCCTAGTTGGTGTTATCTGTGTCAATCTTGGACTTGTCAGTCAAGAGCAATTCCCTATATTTGTCATTCTAGGAATGAGTGGCTATTTTGGAGCAATATCAAAAGCTCCCTTAACTGCCATGATCCTCGTAACTGAGATGGTAGGAGATATTCGCAACCTCATGCCACTTGGTCTTGTCACTCTTATTTCTTATATTATCATGGATTTGCTCAAGGGTGCACCAGTCTATGAAGCCATGCTGGAAAAAATGCTTCCAGAAGAAGTATCCAGCGAAGGAGAAGTTACACTTATCGAAATACCAGTTTCTGATAAGATTGCTGGAAAACAAGTACACGAACTCAACTTACCACACAACGTCCTCATCACTACCCAAGTCCATAATGGAAAGAGCCAAACAGTTAATGGCTCAACCAGAATGTATCTGGGTAATATGATTCACCTGGTTATTCCAAAAAGTGAAATTGGAAAAGTCAAAGATTTGTTGTTATAAGCTCTGTTTACATAATTTTTATTATGTAATAATATTTCTTAATTAAATACATTAGAAAGCCGATTCTCAGCAATGAGATCGGTTATTTTTTACAGATAAGATATTTCTCATACAAATAATTGAACTTTGGTAAAAATAAGACTATAATCAAGTTAGAAATGATAAAGCATAAAGCTAGAAAGGAGTTTACTGTATCAAATCTGTACAGTAAGATTAAAATCATGAAAAAGAAAACGATAGCAATTATACAATGCATTTTGTATCTCATAGCTGCTCCTTATATATCTCTTCAATTATGTAGAATGAACAGAAGTATCGTTACTGATAATCTCTTTTTTATTTTCCTTATTCTGTTGACTATTTCATTCTGGTTTAGTATTTGGAAACTAGAAAAAGCACTAGCTAATGATTCACAATAGCAATTCCAAAGATTTAGCTCTGTAAAACTAAAAGTTTATGTACAATTGAATTAACTAGACTTAAACCATTGATAAAACTGAATTAGAAGCATAAAGTACATTTTACAATCGATGTGCTTTATGTTTTATGTAAATTGTCTTAGTTACTTCCTAAAAAATATTTTATTTTAAAAAATAAATTTTGGATTATATACAATTGAAAAATTTTTAGTTTTCACTTTAATAAGATACATTTTAGGCAATTTTGGACGAAAAAATTTTTTTATACTCAATAAAAATCAAAAAGCAAACTAGGAAGCTAGCCGCAGG
>NZ_VMLT01000122.1:0-550 GCF_013276815.1 Streptococcus sp. 1055
TCAGCCAGTCTACTTGTTCTGGTGTGAGAGCTTTGACATCCTTTTCTGTACTTGGCCAAGTCAACTTACCGTTCTCAAAGCGTTTATATAGTAGCCAAAATCCTTGACCATCCCAGTAAAGGGCTTTAAAGCGGTCTTTACGTCCACCACAAAAGAGAAAAACTTGACCGGAGAAAGGATCCAATTCAAAGTGGGTTTTAACCAGATAAGCCAGTGAATCAATGCCTTGTCTCATATCCGTTTTCCCACATACGAGATAGACCTGCCCTAGGCTAGATAGATGAATTGTCATGGAGCAACACCTTATCCAAAAGCTGTTCTATCATTTCGAGATTGAGAGATTGAAAAAAACTTACTTCAAGCTTGCCAATACGAATTTTAAGCAGAATATCATTTCTCTTTTTAGAATCAAAACGACGAGATTGTGGAATCTCTACAGGAACAATAGGTTGTGGCATTTAAATATCCTCCAATAGTTTTACTTTACTAATAGTATACAGGAGGTCTTCCATGAATGATAGATACCTTGTTATGACGCGCTTACCTTCAA
>NZ_VMLT01000123.1:0-7420 GCF_013276815.1 Streptococcus sp. 1055
TTTCTGACGCCCCTAGGTTGATTTAACCTAGGGGCGTCAGAAACGCGGTTCCACCCTAATTTATTACTTCATTGTTTTTGAAAATACTACAGAAAGCGCCAGCACTTTATTTTGCCCTACTTGGCTCCCACTATCCCAAGCTCGCTTGAAGAACGCCATAAGACTTTCTTTCCTGCTGACTATTATATCAAAAATTAGAACAATGTACAATTCTTTTTATGATTTTCTAGAAATCCACATCATCAACTCGTGGAGCACCAGAATGAACAGCAATCGCTTTTAAGGTTTCACGCTCCTCATGGCTCAATTCAATTCCAAAGCAATCAAGATTAGCCTGAATACGAGAGGCTGTGACAGATTTTGGAAGTGGTAGAAATCCTTCTGCCAAGCTCCAGGCCAAGGCTATCTGAGCAACAAACTTTCCATGATTTGCTGCGATTTCTTGGACTTGCTTGCTATCAAATAGTTCTCCCTGACCAAAAGGGCCCCAAGCTTCCAATAAAATTCCTTTTTCTCGACAGTAATCTACGACTTCCTCTTGATACACACCTGGCGCCAAGCGAACTTGATTGACCGCTGGAAGAATTTTTGCTGTTTCAAACAAGGCATCCAAATGATGGGGAAGAAAATTGCTAACGCCGATAGCACGGATCTTGCCTTCTTGATAGAGGTCTTCCATCGCTCTCCAGACCTCAGCATTTCGGATTTTCCATGCGTCATTTTCTCTAAGCGGTTTTGGATTTGGCCAATGAATCAAATACAGATCCAAATAATCCAAGCCCAACTTCGCTAAAGACTCTGCAAAAGCCTGACGAGCTTGCTCATAGGTTTGTTGGCTATTCCACAGCTTGGTAGTTACGAACAATTCCTCTCGTGGAACTCCGCTATCTTTGATTGCTTGACCAACACTTTCTTCATTCTGATAAATCGCCGCCGTATCAATATGACGATAACCAGCCTTCAAGGCTTCTAACACTGCACGATAGGCTTCTTCTCCATCCTTAGCCTTAAAAGTTCCAAATCCTAGAACTGGAATTTCTACTCCATTATTTAATTGATAGGTATTCATATGCTTCTCCTTCTATTTTATTTATCATTTATAGCATAATTTTTTTGCTAATTAGTACTATCTTTTGTAAAAAATAAGTCTATCACATATCTGACAGAACCTATTTTTTCTTGCTTATTCATCACGACTATAATACAGCTCATGAGGTTTTAGGCGAGTATTGAGCATCTCTGGTATGGTCACAAAGGTATAACCTTGATTTTTCAAATACTCAATGACCCTTGGCAAGGCATTGACTGTCGGACTGTGAATATCATGCATCAAAACGATAGAGCCGTTAGCTACTTGATGCTGAATTTCTGTCAAAATAGATGCTTCATTTTTACTCTTCCAGTCCAGACTATCCACATCCCACATGATAAAGCTCAAATCGAGGCTATTGCGAATGTCGTCTGTAATGGCTCCATAAGGCGGACGCATGAGTTTTGAACTAGAACCCAGCACCTTAGTTAGCGCATCCTCAGTATCAGTAATTTGTTTTTTAGCTTCATCAAGAGAGAGTTGCGAGAGAATCGGATGGCTCCAACTATGGTTTCCAACAGCATGACCTTCAGATTTTATCCTTTTCACCAAGTCCTCATTCCCAGAAACATTTTTCCCAAGCACAAAGAAAGTGGCTTTAACACCATATTTAGCTAGAGTCTCTAATACCTGCGGAGTCGTTGCTGGATTTGGACCATCATCAAAGGTTAGAGCGACAACTTTTTGATGTTTCTTATCAAAATAAGACTGGTACAAGGCAGCATCTTTTTCGAGTAAGTACGAAGATTGGATAACATCAAAGAAAGTAGATACTGGTAAGGCTATCTCTTCTAAATTTTCAACCGCAGGACTCGGATAAAGGATAATCTGACTATCCTTATAATCAAAATTCCATGCAGATAAGTCTTGGTCAGAGAAGCTTTTTACAATCTGCTCACTCTGGTTTTGCTCTATTTTTTTATCCTCTATAAAGGAGGTCAATTCTTTTATCAGCTGTTCCTTAGCCTTACTAGCATCTGAAAACAGTTGGTCAAGTGTAAAAGGTTGCCCATCTTCTGTTAAGTGAACCTTTCCTAGACTGGTCTTTTCAGTCTCTTCAACCTTAAAATCAACTAAATCATAGATTTGTTTGGTCGCATTACGATTGACGACTCCCTTTAAACCTGACTCTCCTTGCTCTGTATAGTAGAAAACAAGATTGTCCTTACTTTCTAGCTTGTCCTTAATGTCTTTATTTATCAGCTCCCTAACAGAGGAAATCACTTGCTCACCTTGGAGAGGATAATAGGCAATCACTTCGGCTTGACCCTTACGAAAATGCTCCTTCTGATTTCCCTCACTTAATTGATCGTCTTTCTCTTTTTTGAGCGATTCAATCTTTTGCTCAAAACTTTTTTGCTGATACATTTTAAAAGCAATAAATCCGCCTAATAGGCAAATAGAAATTGCTAAAATACCAATCAAAGCCAATAATATATGTCTCTTTTTCCCGTGTCTGCCACGTCCCAGTCTACTTTTATTCATATTTATATCATAACAAATTTAAGCAATAATTTCAATGATACAGTTTGGCAATCCACAATTCCTCTAGCAAGCCAAAGCATCTAACATCAACTAGATCAGCCCTATCTGTAGGAACCATCTAGTTTTCTATCTATGGAATTTCTAGTAGATTGAAGCTAGAATAGACACCGTCACTTCTAAAAACATTCTGAGAAATTGATTTATTTTTCCCAATCGATTTATCCTCAAACATCCCTATACCTCTGATATTTTCTTGATAATACTATATACCCAGATACTTGTAGTTTTACCTTCAGCTAGTAATGTTGACTTTTCTTCTTCAGATAATTTTTTCCGTAAGTAGTCAATCTGCTGAGAAGTAATGTTCTCTTTCCCCATTGCCTTGACAGATTGTATCACCATTGCAGTTAAGGTTGACATATTTGAAATATCTCCATTATTTCTATGCTTAAATTATATTCTTGCCTTACCAACATTAAAACTAGCATATCTTCCATCTGATATATAGGTCCATTTTGCTGGTACCTGAGTAGATAAACCTAGTAAATTAAGGGCTGTGTTTCCCGATGGAGCAATGGTCCAATTATATTTTCTAGCAATAGCATCAGCAATTTCATCCACAGAGGCCATTGCATACTCTCCAATCAGTTCTATATATTTTGGTTTATAATAAATACCTTTCAAAATGCGAGTAATCTCTTTGTCTTTTACAAGACGATTTAATGTACTACGAACAGTTTCATATCCTGCAATATCAAAGAAATCATTTGCTATAAAAACTTGATTCGATTCAAAATTTTCTATCCTGTTTACTATTTCCTGCTTATCGTTCATCTATCACGCCTCCTTTGCACCGAATATGATGCTATTTTTGGTGCAAAAAGTCAAATGAGAGTCATTTTATCAAGAGGGAACAGACCTCTTACAATTTCTTATGTAACATCTCTATCCATTTTTATCCCATTTCTTATTTCAGTAATAACTTGATTATAAAAATCATGATAGTCAGCCGTATTTATTTCTTTTATATTGTAAAATGAAATAAGAATAGGACGATTCGATCAGGACAGTCAAATCGATTTCTAACAATGTTTTAGAAGTAGAGGCGCACTATTCTAGTTTCAATCTACTATAATAGAAATTACTTTGACTTTCCTGACTGATTTGTTTAGTTCTTATTTCATTCAGATATGCTATGCATTAACCAATAGCGGATACCTACGGAGAACTTGCCACTCAGATGTAGGACCTGCCCATCATACAAAAAAACAGACTTCATCCCACAAAGAGATAAAATCTGTTACTATTTTCTACACGATATTTCCTAATTTTTAATCCAGCAGTTGGTCTACTTGGCTGATGACTCGCTCGGTAAAGGGCTTGTTGCCAAAAAACTCCAACCACGGCTTGCGAACCTCGTCTTTGCTGGTTTCTCTGTATTTTTTAGGTCTTATTTATGATGCTCTTTCAATAGTTCTTCAAACTCAGCCACAGTCATGCCTAATTTCTCACTCGCAACCTCAGGTGTTAGAAGACCTTGACGAACTAGATTTGCTAAACTTACTTTTAATCCCTGTTCGATGCCTTCAGCTCGTCCACGTTCAAGACCGCGCTCCAGTCCTTGTTCAATCCCTTCCGCCCTAGCAGTTTCTAAGGCATAGTCCTGTGCTAACATGGCTTGTTCTTCTCGCCTGCGTTGTTCACTAAACATTTTCTTATCCTCCTCGGACCAACTCTTGTAGTCCAGCAGTTGATCTGCTTGGCTGATGGCTCGCTCGGGCTGCTGGGTAAAGGGTTTATTCCCGAAAAACTCTAACCATGGTTTACGAACCTTGTCTTTGCTGGTTTCTCTGTATTTTTTTAGTTCCAAGAAAGCCATCTTAACCAGATGGTTTTCCTGACCGTTATTTGTGATGGTTAAGACCTCACCTGTCGTGTCCTCTCGCATGCTAAAACTGTGGAAAGCCAAATCATCTTGAAAATAATTACTATCCACAATTGCAATAGCGTATACTGGTGCGATGTGTTTGTAGCTCTGGTGAGTATTGCCTTCTTGCTGGCGAATTTTTTCAAGATTTTGATGGACCTGACTGCACAGGTAAGCCCATAAACGATTGATGAAAAAATTCTGATGATGGACTTGGATTTCAATGATTACTTGAGTGCCATTATCCAACTCCGCCAAGACGTCTATACTGGTATAGAAATCCTGCGCCGAGTAGGGTAAAGAAGGCAAGACATGAATATTACTTCCCTCTAAAATGGTTACATTTTTGGCTGGCAAGTCCAGCATATCGCGAATAAATTGACAAGTGATTTCTGGGTTACTGAAAATTTTCTTAGCAACCAAGTCATTAGTTGGGCTGATACCCGGATGTCTTAGAATCATCCTTCTCCTCCTTCTATTATAGCACATTTTTTAATCTAATTTGCTAGATTTGATGCTTCTATCTATTTATTCGTAAAAGAAAGCTTTTCTTCAGAAGAAAGCTAATCGCTTATTTGAAATTTTTCCCCTCTGTTGGATAGTCCCGTCTATCTATGTTATAATGAAAGAAGGATTTAAAATCAGAAAAGGAGTATTTATGCTTAAATTAGGTATCATTGGCACTGGCGATATCAGCCACCACTTCATAGAAGCAGCCCATGCTAGTGGGAAATACCAGCTGGTCGCAGTCTATTCTAGGAAACTTGAAACCGCAGCAACCTTTGCTTCTCGCTATGAAAATATCCAACTCTTCGATCAATTAGAAGTCTTCTTCAAGTCTTCCTTTGATGTGGTCTATATTGCCAGTCCAAACTCCTTGCATTTTGCTCAGGCAAAGGCTACCTTGTCTGCTGGTAAACACGTCATTCTTGAAAAGCCAGCTGTCACTCATCCACAAGAATGGCTAGATTTGAGACATACAGCTGAGAAAAATCACTGCTTTATCTTCGAAGCAGCTCGCAATTACCATGAAAAAGCTTTTACTACTATCAAAAACTTTTTAGCAGACAAACAGATTTTGGGAGCAGATTTCAACTATGCCAAGTATTCTTCCAAAATGCCTAACTTGTTGGCTGGGGAGACACCAAATGTCTTTTCAGACCGTTTTGCTGGTGGAGCTCTTATGGATTTGGGGATTTATCCTCTCTACGCTGCCGTTCGACTCTTTGGAAAAGCTCAGGACGCAACCTATCAGGCTCAACAGCTTGACAATAGCATGGACCTAAACGGAGACGGAATCCTCTTTTACACCGACTATCAAGTTCATATCAAGGCTGGGAAAAACATCACTTCCAATCTTCCTTGCGAGATTTACACAACAAATGGAACCTTGACCCTCAACACCATCGAGCATATCCGCTCAGCTATTTTTATCGACCACCAAGGCAATCAAGTCCAACTCCCTATCCAACAGGCTCCTCATACGATGACTGAGGAAGTCGCTGCATTTGCACACATGATCCAGCAACCAGATCTGAATCTCTACCAAACTTGGCTGGAAGATGCAAGTTCAGTTCATGATCTACTATATACCATGCGCCAGACTGCTGGCATTAGATTTGAGGCAGAAAAATGAAAAACAAACTACCGACTGAATGGCAGGAATTGAGCAACCAACTCGGTTTCCAGGAATTTACCCCCATTCAAACTCAACTATTTGAGCCCATTCTTGCAGGAGAAAATCTTCTAGGAGTAAGCCCAACAGGAACTGGTAAGACCCTAGCTTATCTCCTACCAAGTCTTCTCAGACTACAAAAGAAAAAAGCCCAACAACTCTTGATTCTAGCACCAAATACGGAACTTGCTGGACAGATTTTTGATGTATGTAAAACGTGGGCAGAAGCTATCGGATTGACTGCTCAACTCTTCCTTTCAGGTTCAAGTCAGAAACGACAAATTGAACGTCTTAAAAAGGGGCCAGAAATTCTGATTGGAACTTCTGGCCGTATCTTTGAACTCATTAAATTGAAAAAAATCAAGATGATGAACGTAGAAACCATCATCCTGGATGAATTCGACCAATTGCTTGATGATTCTCAGATTCACTTTGTTGAGAAAATCACTCACTACGCACCTCGTGACCACCAACTTGTCTATATGAGTGCGACGACCAAGTTTGACCAAGAAAAGATTGTGCCGAATACACGCACCATTGATCTCTCTGACCAAAAACTGGACAACATCCAACATTTCTATATGCAGGTAGACCAACGTCACCGAGTGGATATGCTACGAAAACTGGCTCATGTTGAGGATTTCCGCGGACTAGTCTTCTTTAACAGCCTGTCAGACCTTGGAAGTGCAGAAGAAAAATTACAGTATAGGGATATATTAGCTGTTTCCCTCGCTAGTGATGTCAATGTTAAATTTAGAAAAGTCATCTTAGAAAAGTTCAAAGATAAGCAACTAACCCTACTCCTTGCAACTGACCTTCTGGCTCGTGGAATTGATATCGATAGCCTAGAATGTGTCGTAAACTTTGATATTCCTAGAGATATTGAAACCTACACTCACCGCGCTGGCCGTACTGGCCGTATGGGCAAGGAAGGTTATGTTATCACTCTCGTCACTCATCCAGAAGAACTTAAAAAACTCAAGAAATTTGCGAGCGTACGTGAAATTGTCTTGAAAAATCAAGAACTCTATATTAAATAAAGCCCATTGCTCTATACACATCCGGTGTATGGAGCTTTTTTATAAGCAATTCAATTTCATACTCTTCGAAAATCTCTTCAAACCGCGTCAGCTTCGCCTTGTCGTATGTATGGTTACTGACTTCGTCAGTCTTATCTGCAACCTCAAGACAGTGTTTTGAGCTGACTTCGTCAGTTCTATCTGCAACCTCAAGACAGTGTTTT
>NZ_VMLT01000124.1:0-10627 GCF_013276815.1 Streptococcus sp. 1055
CTAAAAGCTCTATAATCTCTTTATAAGATTTACCCATCAGACGAAATAGAACGATTTGAAGGCGTTTATGATATTTAGCTGTACTAGAGTCTTTTAAAAGTGTTTTGATAGCTTGGATTTCTTCTTTAGTTGATTTCATATTACTATTATATAATGCTTTTTTATTTTAGTTTAGTATTAATCGATTGTTCTACTTTTTGCCTCCAAAACCTTGGAAAAGGCTTTCTTTTGTGATATACTTCACATATAAATACAAGAGAGCTCGTCACACTCGACTCTGTTGACACAAAATCAATCCAGTCCCGTTGTCCCTGTTCTCGGTCAATATAAAGGAGGATAGCTATGAAAGCTGTTGTTGTAAATCCAGAAAGCACTGGTGTTGCTGTTGAAGAAAAAGTACTCCGCCCACTTGAAACTGGGGAAGCACTTGTAGAAATTGAATACTGTGGTGTTTGCCACACTGACCTCCACGTTGCCCATGGCGACTTCGGTCAGGTACCAGGACGTGTCCTAGGTCACGAAGGTGTTGGTATCGTTAAAGAAATTGCCCCAGATGTAAAAAGCCTTAAAGTCGGTGACCGCGTCAGCGTTGCTTGGTTCTTTGAAGGATGTGGTACTTGCGAATACTGTACAACTGGTCGCGAAACCCTTTGCCGTACAGTAAAAAATGCTGGCTACTCAGTAGACGGTGGTATGGCTGAACAATGTATCGTAACTGCAGACTATGCTGTTAAAGTTCCTGACGGACTTGATCCAGCCCAAGCTTCTTCTATTACATGCGCTGGTGTAACAACCTATAAAGCTATTAAAGAAGCAAAAGTTGAACCAGGCCAATGGGTTGTTCTTTACGGTGCTGGTGGGCTTGGTAACCTCGCTGTTCAATACGCTAAAAAAGTATTCAATGCTCATGTCATCGCAGTTGATATCAACAATGACAAACTTGCCCTTGCAAAAGAAGTAGGCGCTGACATTGTGATTAACGGCCTCGAAGTTGATGATGTACCAGGACTCATCAAGGAAAAAACTGATGGAGGAGCTCATTCAGCTGTCGTAACTGCTGTATCTAAAGTTGCCTTCAACCAGGCTGTTGACTCAGTTCGTGCTGGTGGTCGCGTTGTCGCTGTCGGTCTTCCTTCTGAAATGATGGAACTCAGCATCGTTAAAACAGTCCTCGATGGAATCCAAGTCATCGGTTCTCTTGTAGGAACTCGTAAAGACTTGGAAGAAGCCTTCCAATTCGGTGCAGAAGGTTTAGTAGTTCCAGTTGTTCAAAAACGTCCAATAGAAGATGCCGTAGCCATTTTCGACGAAATGGAAAAAGGTCAAATCCAAGGACGTATGGTACTCGACTTCACCCACTAATCTAATAGAAACCTATTTTAAAAGTTGGAAGCTTCTTTCAACTTTTTTATATTAAATTTTTAAATGTGGATTCAATATTACTCCTCAAAAAACTCAATATATCAACATCCAAAAGTAAAAGTTTTTTTAATTTTTTATGATAAATAGTTGCTTTTTACATGAAAACGGTTTATACTTAAACAGTATTAAAGTTTTCTTAAATGAAAACTAAAACAAAAAAGGAGGAATGACAATAATGAGTATCGGAATCATTATTGCGAGCCACGGCGAATTTGCTGCGGGTATTCATCAGTCAGGATCTATGATCTTTGGTGAACAAGAAAAGGTTCAAGTTGTAACCTTTATGCCAAATGAAGGCCCTGATGATCTATACGCTAAGTTTAATAACGCTGTTGCTGCATTTGACGCAGAAGATGAGGTTCTAGTTTTGGCTGACCTTTGGAGTGGATCTCCATTTAACCAAGCTAGTCGCGTGATGGGAGAAAATCCCGAACGTAAGTTTGCCATCATCACAGGACTTAACTTACCGATGTTGATTCAAGCCTACACAGAGCGCCTCATGGACGCTGCTGCAGGTGTAGAAAAAGTCGCTGCTAATATCATTAAAGAAGCCAAAGATGGCATCAAAGCTCTTCCAGAAGAGCTAAATCCAGTTGAAGAAGTTGCAAGCGCTGCAGCTGCTCCAGTTGCCCAAACTGCTATCCCAGAAGGAACTGTTATCGGAGACGGTAAATTGAAAATCAATCTTGCCCGTCTTGACACACGTCTACTTCACGGTCAGGTTGCAACTGCTTGGACTCCAGATTCAAAAGCAAATCGTATCATCGTTGCTTCAGATAACGTGGCTAAAGACGACCTTCGTAAAGAATTGATTAAACAAGCAGCTCCAGGTAATGTCAAGGCTAACGTGGTTCCAATTCAAAAACTGATTGAGATTTCAAAAGACCCACGTTTTGGAGAAACACATGCCCTTATCTTGTTTGAAACACCTCAAGATGCCCTTCGTGCCATCGAAGGCGGCGTGCCAATCAAGACTCTTAACGTTGGTTCTATGGCTCACTCAACAGGTAAAACATTGGTCAATACCGTTTTGTCTATGGACAAAGAAGACGTTGCTACATTTGAAAAAATGCGTGACCTTGGTGTTGAATTTGATGTACGTAAAGTACCAAACGACACGAAAAAAGATTTGTTTGACTTGATTAACAAAGCCAATGTCAAATAAGCCATTATTTATGAAAGGATTTTAAATATGTCTATTATTTCTATGGTTTTAGTAGTCGGTGTAGCCTTCCTTGCAGGTCTTGAAGGCATCCTCGACCAGTTCCAATTTCACCAACCACTTGTAGCCTGTACCCTTATTGGGCTTGTAACAGGTCACTTGGAAGCAGGGATTATCCTCGGTGGATCGCTTCAAATGATTGCCCTTGGTTGGTCAAATATCGGTGCTGCTATCGCTCCTGATGCTGCACTTGCTTCTGTCGCTGCTGCCATTATCATGGTTCTTGGCGGTGACTTTACCAAGACAGGTATCGGTGTTGCCCAAGCGGTTGCTATCCCTCTTGCCGTTGCTGGTCTATTCTTAACTATGATTGTACGTACAATTTCAGTTGGATTGGTTCACACTGCTGATGCTGCCGCTAAAAAAGGTGACTTCGGCGCCGTTGAGCGCGCTCATTTTATTGCGCTACTTTTCCAAGGACTTCGTATCGCGCTTCCTGCAACTCTTCTCCTTATGGTACCAACTGAAACTGTACAAAGTATCCTTAGTGCCATGCCAGACTGGCTCAAAGATGGTATGGCTATCGGTGGTGGTATGGTCGTTGCCGTTGGTTACGCCATGGTTATCAACATGATGGCAACTCGTGAAGTATGGCCATTCTTCGCTCTTGGTTTCGTTCTCGCTGCTGTGTCAGATATTACTCTAATCGGATTCGGTGCTATCGGTGTTGCTATCGCTCTTATCTACCTTCACCTTTCTAAAACTGGTGGAAATGGTGGCGGAGGAGCCGCAACTTCTAACGACCCAATCGGCGATATCCTAGAAGACTACTAAGATAAGAAAGGACTGAAAACATCATGACTGAAAAACTTCAATTAACTAAATCAGATCGTAAAAAAGTTTGGTGGCGTTCAACCTTCTTACAAGGGTCTTGGAACTTTGAACGGATGCAAAACTTGGGCTGGGCTTATACACTCATTCCAGCTATCAAAAAACTCTATACTAAAAAAGAAGATCAAATCGCTGCTCTTGAGCGTCACCTTGAGTTCTTCAACACTCATCCATACGTAGCTGCTCCAGTCATGGGGGTTACTCTTGCGCTTGAAGAAGAACGTGCTAACGGTGTGGAAATCGATGACGCTGCTATCCAAGGGGTTAAAATCGGTATGATGGGACCTCTTGCTGGTATCGGTGACCCAGTATTCTGGTTTACAGTACGCCCAATCCTTGGATCTCTCGGTGCTTCACTTGCCCTTACTGGCAATATCTTGGGGCCACTCCTCTTCTTTGTTGCATGGAACTTGATTCGTATGTCATTCTTGTGGTATGTTCAAGAGATTGGATACAAGGCTGGATCAGAAATCACTAAAGATATGTCTGGTGGTATCCTTCAAGATATCACTAAAGGAGCTTCTATCCTTGGGATGTTCATTCTTGCTGTCCTTGTTCAACGCTGGGTAAATATTAAATTTGCTTTCGATGTTTCTAAAGTTCAACTAGATGAAAAGGCTTATATCCATTGGGATAAATTGCCAGAAGGGTCTAAAGGTATCCAAGAAGCATTCGCACAAGTAGGACAAGGATTGTCTCAAACTCCTGAAAAAGTTACTACTTTCCAACAAAACTTGGATATGTTGATTCCTGGATTATCAGGACTACTCCTTACTTTACTTTGCATGTACTTGCTTAAGAAAAAAGTATCTCCAATCACTATTATCCTTGCCCTCTTCGCAGTGGGTATTGTGGCACATGTTCTTCACATCATGTAATCAAGCAACTAAAAAGGAACCAGGTTCTAAGCCTGATTCCTTTTTTCTATGCTTTTATACTCTTCGAAAATCAAATTCAAACCACGTCAGCGTCGCCTTACCGTACTCAAGTACAGCTTACGGCTAGCTTCCTAGTTTGCTTTTTGATTTTCATTGAGTATAAGTCAAGTAATCACTTTGAAGCTTCAAAGCTTAATTTTAAGTTTTCTTTAAGGAAAGTATATTATTCTGAAGGACTCTAAAATTTCACAGCCATTTATTAGTAATGACGACAGAATTCCTAGTCGTTGCTAGAAATGGACTAGTTTCTTTGAATAATAGAACTCTTTAATCCTTCTATTCTAGAACGGGATGACTAGTATTTCTTTTATGATAGGACTAGATTGTGGTATAATAGAGAGAATAAGTTTTTTTAGTAAGACAAAGGAGAAAATAGATGATTTATGCAGGAATTCTTGCTGGTGGAACTGGCACACGCATGGGAATCAGTAACTTGCCAAAACAATTTTTAGAGCTAGGTGATCGACCTATTTTGATTCATACAATTGAAAAATTTGTCTTGGAACCAAGTATTGAAAAAATTGTAGTTGGGGTTCATGGAGACTGGGTTTCTCATGCAGAAGATCTTGTAGATAAATATCTTCCTCTTCATAAGGAACGTATCATCATTACAAAGGGTGGTGCTGACCGCAATACAAGTATTGAGAAAATCATTGAAGCCATTGATGCTTATCGTCCGCTTACTTCAGAGGATATCGTTGTTACCCACGATTCTGTTCGTCCATTTATTACACTTCGCATGATTCAGGACAATATCCAACTTGCCCAAAATCATGACGCAGTGGACACAGTGGTAGAAGCGGTTGATACTATCGTTGAAAGTACCAATGGTCAATTTATTACAGATATTCCAAATCGTGCTCACCTTTATCAAGGACAAACACCTCAAACATTCCGTTGTAAGGACTTCATGGACCTTTACGGTTCTCTATCTGCCGAAGAGAAAGAAATCTTAACAGATGCATGTAAAATCTTTGTGATTAAAGGAAAAGATGTGGCCTTGGCCAAAGGTGAATACTCAAATCTAAAAATTACAACAGTGACAGATTTGAAGATTGCAAAAAGTATGATTGAGAAAGACTAGTAAAATGATTAATCAAATTTATCAACTAACTAAGCCTAAGTTTATCAATGTCAAATATCAGGAAGAGGCTATTGACCAAGAAAATCATATCCTTATCCGTCCTAATTATATGGCGGTCTGTCATGCGGATCAGCGTTACTACCAGGGAAAACGTGATCCCAAGATTTTGAATAAAAAGCTTCCAATGGCAATGATTCACGAGTCATGTGGAACCGTTATTTCTGACCCGACGGGAACCTATGAGGTTGGTCAAAAAGTTGTCATGATTCCTAATCAGCCTCCTATGCAGAGCGATGAAGAATTCTATGAAAACTACATGACAGGAACCCATTTCTTGTCTAGTGGATTTGATGGCTTTATGAGAGAATTTGTTTCTCTTCCTAAAGACCGTGTGGTGGCTTATGATGCTATCGAAGATACGGTTGCAGCCATTACAGAGTTTGTCAGTGTGGGCATGCACGCTATGAATCGTCTATTGACTCTTGCTCATAGCAAGCGGGACCGAATCGCCGTTATCGGAGATGGAAGTTTAGCTTTTGTGGTTGCCAATATTATCAACTATACTTTGCCAGAAGCAGAGATTGTGGTTATTGGTCGTCATTGGGAAAAATTGGAACTTTTCTCATTTGCCAAAGAATGCTATATCACTGATAATATTCCCGAAGATTTGGCCTTTGACCATGCTTTTGAATGTTGTGGTGGTAATGGTACTGGACCGGCTATAAATGACCTGATTCGCTACATTCGTCCTCAGGGAACGATTCTCATGATGGGAGTTAGCGAATATAAAGTCAATCTCAATACTCGCGATGCCTTAGAAAAAGGCTTGCTCTTGGTTGGTTCCTCTCGTTCTGGTCGCATTGATTTTGAAAATGCAATCCAAATGATGGAAGTTAAGAAATTTGCCAATCGTCTTAAAAATATCCTTTATCTAGAAGAACCTGTAAGAGAAATTAAAGATATTCACCGTGTCTTTGCGACCGATTTAAACACAGCCTTTAAAACCGTGTTTAAGTGGGAAGTATAAGTGCTGGAGGTTAATTGTGGAGAAAATCATTAAAGAAAAAATTTCTTCCTTACTTAGTCAAGAAGAGGAAGTCCTCAGTGTTGAACAACTGGGTGGAATGACCAATCAAAACTATTTGGCCAAAACAACAAATAAGCAATACATTGTTAAATTCTTTGGTAAAGGGACAGAAAAGCTGATCAATCGTCAAGATGAAAAGTACAATCTTGAACTACTAAAGGATTTAGACTTAGATGTAAAAAATTACCTTTTTGATATTGAAGCTGATATCAAAGTAAATGAGTATATCGAATCTGCGATTACGCTTGATTCAACGTCAATCAAGACCAAATTTGATAAAATTGCTCCAATTTTACAAACCATTCATGCTTCTGGCAAGGAATTAAGAGGAGAATTTGCTCCTTTTGAAGAAATCAAAAAATACGAATCCTTGATTGAAGAGAAAATCCCTTATGCCAACTATGAAGCTGTTCGAGAAGAAGTCTTCTCCTTAGAGAAAAGACTAGCTGACTTAGGTGTTGACAGAAAATCTTGTCATATCGATTTGGTGCCTGAAAACTTTATCGAATCACCTCAAGGACGACTCTATTTGATTGACTGGGAATATTCATCAATGAACGATCCAATGTGGGATTTGGCTGCTCTCTTTTTAGAGTCTGAATTCACTCGTCAAGAGGAAGAAGACTTCGTGTCTCACTATGAGAGTGAGCAAACACCTGTCTCTCGTGAAAAGATTGCCATTTATAAAATTTTACAAGACACTATTTGGAGTCTATGGACTGTCTATAAGGAAGAGCAAGGTGCAGATTTTGGTGACTATGGTGTGAGTCGTTACCAAAGAGCTGTTAAAGGTTTGACTTCTTATGGAGGTTCAGATGAAAAGTAAAAACGGAGTTCCTTTTGGTCTACTCTCAGGTATTTTCTGGGGTTTAGGTCTAACAATTAGTGCTTACATCTTTTCGATTTTTACAGATTTGTCGCCCTTTGTGGTGGCCGCTGCTCACGATTTCTTGAGTATCTTTATCTTACTAGCTTTTCTCTTGGTAAAAGAAGGAAAAGTTCGCCTCTCAATTTTCTTAAATATTCGCAATGTGAGTGTCATCATCGGAGCCTTGCTAGCAGGCCCTATCGGTATGCAGGCCAATCTTTATGCGGTTAAGTATATCGGAAGTTCCTTAGCTTCATCTGTGTCGGCTATTTACCCTGCGATTTCAGTTTTATTGGCTTTCTTCTTTTTGAAGCACAAGATTTCAAAAAATACTGTATTTGGGATTGTCTTGATTATTGGAGGGATAATTGCTCAGACCTATAAGGTTGAACAGGTTAATTCCTTCTACATTGGTATTCTCTGTGCTTTAGTTTGTGCTATTGCATGGGGGAGTGAGAGTGTCCTTAGCTCCTTTGCCATGGAAAGTGAATTGAGTGAAATTGAGGCCCTCTTAATCCGTCAAGTAACTTCATTCTTGTCCTATCTTGTGATTGTGCTCTTCTCTCATCAGTCATTTACCGCAGTAGCCAATGGACAATTGCTAGGTCTTATGATTGTCTTTGCAGCCTTTGATATGATTTCTTACTTGGCTTATTATATCGCTATCAATCGCTTGCAACCAGCCAAGGCTACAGGATTGAACGTGAGTTATGTAGTTTGGACTGTCTTGTTTGCAGTTGTTTTCTTAGGTGCACCGCTAGATATGCTGACAATTATTACGTCACTTGTCGTTATTGCTGGAGTTTATATTATTATTAAAGAATAAAGGAGATTCGTGTGAAAGCCATCATCTTAGCAGCGGGATTGGGAACTCGCTTGCGTCCTATGACTGAAAATACCCCTAAAGCCTTGGTTCAGGTTAATCAAAAACCCTTGATTGAATACCAAATTGAGTTTCTCAAAGAAAAAGGAATCAATGACATCATCATCATTGTCGGTTATCTTAAAGAACAATTCGATTACTTGAAAGAGAAATACGGTGTTCGTCTCGTTTTCAATGATAAATACGCTGACTACAATAACTTTTACTCTCTCTATCTTGTAAAAGAAGAATTGGCCAACAGCTATGTTATTGATGCCGATAACTATCTCTTTAAAAATATGTTCCGCAATGATTTGACTCGTTCGACTTATTTTAGTGTTTATCGTGAAGATTGTACCAACGAATGGTTCTTGGTCTATGGAGATGACTACAAGGTTCAAGACATTATTGTTGATAGCAAGGCAGGTCGCATCCTTAGTGGTGTATCCTTCTGGGATGCTCCAACTGCAGAAAAGATTGTCAGCTTTATCGATAAGGCTTATGCAAGTGGCGAATTTGTTGATCTCTACTGGGACAATATGGTTAAGGATAATATCAAAGAGCTAGATGTCTATGTCGAAGAATTAGAAGGCAATAGTATCTATGAAATCGATAGTGTCCAAGACTACCATAAATTAGAAGAAATTCTTAAAAACGAAAATTAAAGATTCCAACATCTGACAAAATAGTCGGATGTTTTTTTGATTTTTTACGAACTTTTACGAATAGATAGATGAGTAGAAAAAGAAATGGAGTTATTTATGAAAATCACAAACTATGAAATCTATAAGTTAAAAAAATCAGGTTTGACCAATCAACAGATTTTGAAAGTGCTAGAATACGGTGAAAATGTTGATCAGGAGCTTTTGTTGGGTGATATTGCAGATATATCAGGTTGCCGTAATCCAGCCGTTTTTATGGAACGTTATTTTCAGATAGACGATGCGCATTTGTCGAAAGAGTTTCAAAAATTTCCATCTTTCTCTATTTTAGATGACTGTTATCCTTGGGATTTGAGTGAAATATATGATGCGCCTGTACTTTTATTTTACAAGGGAAATCTTGACCTCCTGAAATTCCCGAAGGTAGCGGTCGTGGGCAGTCGTGCTTGTAGCAAACAGGGAGCTAAGTCAGTTGAAAAAGTCATTCAAGGCTTGGAAAATGAACTGGTTATCGTCAGTGGATTAGCCAAGGGCATTGACACAGCAGCTCATATGGCAGCTCTTCAAAATGGCGGAAAAACCATTGCAGTGATTGGAACAGGACTGGATGTGTTTTATCCTAAAGCCAATAAACGTTTGCAAGACTACATCGGCAATGATCATCTGGTTCTCAGTGAATATGGACCTGGCGAACAACCTCTGAAATTTCATTTTCCTGCCCGTAATCGCATCATTGCTGGACTTTGCCGTGGCGTGATTGTAGCAGAGGCTAAGATGCGCTCGGGGAGTCTCATTACCTGTGAGCGAGCAATGGAAGAAGGACGCGATGTCTTTGCTATTCCTGGTAGCATTTTAGATGGGCTATCAGATGGTTGCCATCATTTGATTCAAGAAGGGGCAAAATTGGTCACCAGTGGGCGAGATGTGCTTGCGGAATTTGAATTTTAAACATTATATAAGCTAGAATACTGAGAAAAATCAATTTTTAATAGAAAATGAAGTAAATATCCCCACAATAAATGCATAGTATCAGTTTTTTCAGCACTTGATATTATGCGTTTTTTCTAAGTGAATAAGTAGAGTGGAGGACTTTTCCCAGAGGAAGGAAAGCAATTTAGTGTAATTGAGAAAGGAGAGTTGCTTGTGACTAATCTTGGTCAGCTTATTATCAGGGAGCTGTATCGTCTCAAGTATTGCCAGTAAGGAAAAATAAATTCTTCAAAAGTAGAGATTACAAGGCTTGTTTAAGAAAGAATTCAAAGACCTTGACAGATAAAAATAAAATGGTTATTATAAAAAATGGTCTGAAATTGATGATGACACTCTTCGAAAATCTTTTTACGTCATCAGCTTTGTCTTGCTGTGTTTTGAGCAAGCTACGGTGAGCTTCCGAGTTTGATTTTCATTTACTAGAAATGAAACTGATGAGAGACATCAGTAGACATTTGCGTCAGGATATGATGGAAAATGATAAAAAGACCTCATGAGATTGGCATATCAGACTACTAAAGTATTGAGTTTGTTAGGATTTTATACTCAATGAAAATCAAAGAGCAAACTAGGAAGCTAGCCGCAGGTTGCTCAAAGCACTGCTTTGAGGTTGTAGATAGAGCTGACATGGTTTGAAGAGATTTTCGAAGAGTATTAAGCC
>NZ_VMLT01000125.1:0-1041 GCF_013276815.1 Streptococcus sp. 1055
TGGACTAAAATCAAAAAACATCTTATAATAGTAGTTATGAAACTTACAAACGAAGAAACACAAAAAATTGAACAACTCCTAAGAGATTCATCGTACGCCAAATATCACAAACGTCTACAGATTATTTATTTTCGCTCAAAAGAAAAGAGTTATAAGGAAATCATGGATTTGCTAGATTGCAATAAAACAACTGTTTGGAGGAATTTGAAAAAATATAAGGAGTTTGGTTTAGAAGCGCTTCTTCAGGAGACCCGTGGTGGACGTCATAGAGAATATATGACTTACGAAGAAGAACAAGCATTTCTAAAACGTCATATAGAAGCTGCTCAGGCTGGGGAATTTGTAACTGTCAATCAGTTATTTGAAGCCTATCAAAAAGAGATTGGTCGCACTTCCACACGTGATGGTTTCTATTATCTCCTGAAACGACATGGTTGGCGAACGGTCACTCCTCGACCTGAGCATCCCAAGAAGGCAGACGCTCAGACAATTGAGACGTCTAAAAATAAAATCTACATTCGAGACCTTAAGTAAGCGCTTTAAAGAAGAGGGGACTTATAACAAAGTACGTTTGATGTACCAAGATGAAGCTGGTTTCGGAAGAATCAGTAAGATGAGTTCTTGTTGGGCTCCTCAAGGAATCCGACCTAGCATTCCTAGTCATTATATGCGAGAATATCGCTATTGTTATGGGGCAGTAGATGCTCAGACAGGAGATTCCTTTTTCCTCATTGCTGGAGGATGCAATACTGAGTGGATCAATGAATTTCTAAGGCAAGTCTCACAAGCTTATCCAGATGACTATATTTTACTTGTCATGGATAATGCTATATGGCATAAATCAAATACCTTAGAGATTCCAAGTAATATTGAGTTGGCTTTTATCCCACCTTATACACCAGAAATGAACCCTATTGAACAAGTCTGGAAAGAAATTCGAAAACGAGGTTTCAAAAATAAGGCTTTCCAAACATTGGAAGCCGTCATTGATAAGCTTCAAGAAGTTATTCAAGGACTGGAAAAAAGCGTTTTAAAGTCCAC
>NZ_VMLT01000126.1:0-10758 GCF_013276815.1 Streptococcus sp. 1055
CAAAACATGGTTTTGAGGTTGTAGATGAAACTGACGAAGTCAGCTCAAAACATGGTTTTGAGGTTGTAGATGAAACTGACGAAGTCAGTAACCATACCTACGGCAAGGCGATGTTAATGCGGATTGAAGAGATTTTTGAAGAGTATAAATCTTCCTAGGATAAAGCAAAACGCATAATATCAAGGGTTTTCAACACTTGATATTATGCGTTTTCTGATGTTAAAGACTTTCTACCAGGTTTTTTGAAGCATAATTGTTAGTTGTAGTCATTTATTATTCTTCAAAGAAAAATGGTGGGGCGAATTTTTTCAGTTCTTCAAAGCACTTTTGAGCAGCATCTGCATCTTCACAGATGATAAGACAGACATCATCACCACAAAGGGTAGCGATAGCGTCAGGGAAGCTCAAAGCATCAATGATAGAACCAAAGGATTGAGCCAGTCCAGGAAGGGTTTTTAGTAGGACTTGGTGTTGAACTGGGCGCATCAAGACAAGGGCGTCTTCCATGTAGAGTTCGAGACGTTTTTCCCATTTTGAGATGGAACCATTGTTAAGAACATAATAAGCGCTATCTTCTTCGCGGACTTTTGATAGGTTCATATTTTTGATGTCGCGTGAGAGGGTTGCCTGGGTCACTTGAATGTCGTTCTCAGCAAGAAGGGACTGCAATTCAGCCTGTGTATGAATCTTGTTTTTTGCGACAAGAGCGCGTATGAGTTGGTGGCGGTGTTCTGATTTATTCATAATAATGTAACTCCTTTTAGCAAGGTATGGTAAGCGTGGACTGAGCGAGGTCGACAGTCAAGTAGTAGTCGGTATTGTCACGGATGGTGATTTCAAAGTCAGTCGTATAGAGGACTAAACGAAGAGTATCTCCTTCTTTTAGATTATAAATAGTTGGTTGCAGTTCAAATTGCACATCCATCCATTCATCTGCAGTAATATCCTCTACTAACAGTAAATCATTTCTATTTTGTAAATTAAGGTAACCTTTTGTCACGACTCGTTGTGCATCTGGTCTAAATGGCAGTTCACAGAGATTTTCCAGCATATGATAGCGACCGTTGTCAATGGTTCTAGCACTTAAAACAGCTGGATAAGGCTGTAAGTATTTCTTTTGACCAAGTTCCAGTAATTGAGCAGATAAAAGCCCCTTGTTTGTGCTGGATTTGATATGAAGATTGAGCTGAGCGCGACCGTTTAAATGAATGTCCTTGGTCACAGGAAGGTCAATAGTAATCTGATTAGCTTTCCCTTGATAGAGTTCTGTATTGAAGGTTTGGTAGGTCTTACCATAGCGCTCAAAATCCTTATCTGAGTACTGGTTTTGAATAACTTGCTCTTCTTGACCAAGTGAGAAGGTTTCACAGTTTTCTTGCCCACCGAAGTTATCAAGTGATAACCAAGTCTGTGGAGCTGTATTGTCCTGCCAGATAACAGTAGGAAGTTGAAAGTCTGTTTCCTGTCCTAGTAATTTCTTGGTTAATAAGGCATTTATGGACTCACGGAAGTCAATTGATTGCCAATTGTTCATGTAAACATGGGCACCATTATGGAAAAAGAGATGCTTGTGTATATGAGTAGGAAGAGCATGGAATATCTGGTAAACATGAAGTGGTTTGACATTCCAATCCTGAGAACCATGAGTAAAGATAACCTCTGCCTTTACTTTATGGGCATTGAGCAGATAATTGCGGTCATGCCAAAACTGATTGTAGTCCCCAGTTTTTCGGTCTAGCTGAGCTTTCACTTTTTCTAAGTCAGCTTGGTGAGCTTCATTGCCACGGATATAGTCGCCAGCTAAGAGATTACGAGAATAGGTTAACTCAGCAAGGGAGTCAAAGTCCTCACCTGGATAACCACCTGGGCTAGTCACCAGACCGTTTTCACGGTAGTAGTTGTACCATGATGAAATTCCTGCCTCGGCAATGATAACTTCTAAACCATCGACTCCTGTAGTCGCAAGACCATTGGACATGGTACCTAGATAGGAAAGTCCCGTTGTAGCAACTTTTCCGTTTGACCAATCAGCCTTGACTTGACGCTGGCGCGTGTGATCAGTAAAGGCACGGCAACGGCCGTTAAGCCAATCGATGACATTTTTATAAGCCTCGATTTGCTGGTAGTCGCCATTAGTCATGAAACCAGTAGAGTCTCTGGTACCAACACCTGAAACATAGAGATTGGCAAAACCTCGTGGAAGGAAGTAGTCGTTGAGTGTATAGCTAGAGTTGATGTGAGTTAGCTTTTCCTCAGCCTCTGCTACAAGCTCAGCTTTACCTTGGGGTTGGACGAGATTTAGTTGAGGTTGCTCTAGCTCAATCTTGTGAGGAAGAGAAACCTCAAGCTCGCCCTCCATCTTGTAGAGAGCCTTGTCACTAGCCTTGTCATTGGTTCCCTGATGATAAGGGCTGGCTGTCATGATGGCAGGGATTTTTCCATCAAAACGAGGGCGAATAATGCTAACCTTTACTAGGTCTGGTAGCCCTTTTTGGTCAGTATCGACACGAGACTCAACGTAAACGACTTCACGAATGACATCCTGGCTAGAAAAAGTAGCCAAACTCTTGCCGTTAAAGTAGTGGTAGTCATTATCCTCCGGAATAAGACCATCACTAACAAGTTGGTCGATAAGAGTATTTCCTTTTTTGGTGCGAGTATTGAGTAACTGATAGAGATTTTCAATCAAGTCACCATATATAATGGGAAATCCAGTTTCTTTACGAAAAACGTCACTATCTTCGAAGTCAACCAAATAAGCAAAGCCTAAAAGTTGAAAAGCAACAGTATAAAAAATATCTGCTGTCAGTTCATCTTCTGATTGAAAAAATGTCAGCAGGTCTGTTTTTTTATTAGCTGCTAGGATGGAAAGTGGGTAGTTGGTGTCTTGATAAGTGAAAAAGAAACGACGTAAAAAGGTTTCAAGTGAGTCTTTGTGATTGGCTGTATTTTGTAAATTAAAGCCACATTTTTTTAGTTCAGATAAGACATTTTCTTTTGGAAAATTGATATAACTATATTGATTAAAACGCATAGAACCTCCATATAGAATGACAGTTAAGGTTATTATATCAAAAAAAAAGCAGAAAGGGAATTGTTAACTTCAAAAGGAAATAATCCAATAAAAATGAATAAAGTACTAAATTCAATATAGAGAACAGAGTAATAATAGATATAATTGGGTATAATATAAAAATTCTAGGAGATTTATATTGTATGTTTTCTATTTTTTATATATAATATAGTATAAATATAAAAACGATGACAAAAATACAAATGAATAGAAAGTAAATTAGTAAGCTGATGAAATTTTTCTCAAGAGAAGCCTTTTATAGGTGAAAATGGTATAATATAGTGAGAAGGATAGAGGAGAAGTGTAAATTGATCGCACAACTAGATACAAAAACAGTCTATAGTTTTATGGAAAGCGTCATTTCGATTGAAAAGTATGTGAGAGCAGCTAAAGAATTCGGCTACACTCATCTGGCTATAATGGATATTGACAATCTTTATGGTGCTTTTGACTTTCTAGAGGTTACAAAAAAATATGGCATTCATCCTTTATTAGGGCTTGAAATGACTGTGTTTGTGGATGCTCAGGAAGTGAATCTGCGCTTTTTAGCTTTATCTAGTGTGGGCTATCAGCAGTTGATGAAGCTTTCGACAGCCAAGATGCAGGGGGAGAAAAATTGGTCGGTTTTATCTCAGTACTTAAATGATATTGCGGTAATTGTGCCTTATTTTGATGGATTTGAGTCTCTAAATCTAGGCTGTGATTACTATATAGGGGTTTATCCGGAAACACCAGCAAGCGAATTTTATCATCCAATCTTGCCCCTCTATCGGGTCAATGCTTTTGAAAGCAGGGATAGAGAAGTTCTTCAAGTTTTAACAGCGATTAAAGAAAACCTACCGCTTAGAGAAGTTCCCTTGCGCTCACGACAAGATGTCCTTATATCAGAAAGTTCTTTAGAGAAATTATTCCTAGAACGATTTCCGCAAGCCTTAGACAATTTAGAAAAGCTGATTTCAGGCATTTCTTACGACTTGGATACGAGTCTGAAACTGCCTCGTTTTAACCCAGCTAGACCAGCAGTAGAAGAGTTGAGAGAACGCGCTGAGCTTGGGCTTGCTCAGAAGGGATTGACTAGTAAAGAATATCAAGACCGTCTAGACCAAGAATTGGCTGTTATTCATGATATGGGATTTGATGATTATTTCTTGGTTGTTTGGGATTTGTTGCGTTTTGGACGACTGAATGGCTACTATATGGGAATGGGAAGGGGTTCTGCAGTTGGTAGCTTGGTTTCTTATGCCTTAGATATTACAGGGATTGACCCAGTAGAGAAAAATCTGATTTTTGAACGCTTTCTCAATCGTGAACGCTATACCATGCCTGATATTGATATTGATATCCCAGATATTTATCGTCCAGATTTTATCAGATATGTTGGTAATAAATATGGCAGTAAACATGCGGCACAAATCGTTACTTTTTCTACCTTTGGTGCCAAGCAAGCTCTGCGTGATGTCTTGAAACGCTTTGGTGTTCCAGAGTATGAATTATCCGCAATTACCAAGAAAATCAGTTTCCGTGATAATCTCAAGTCAGCCTATGAGGGCAATCTCCAGTTTCGTCAGCAAATTAATAGTAAGTTAGAATACCAAAAAGCCTTTGAGATTGCTTGCAAGATAGAGGGCTATCCAAGACAAACCTCTGTCCATGCAGCTGGTGTTGTGATTAGCGACCAAGATTTGACCAATTACATTCCTCTAAAGCATGGTGATGAAATTCCACTGACTCAGTATGATGCTCATGGAGTTGAGGCTAGCGGTCTTTTGAAGATGGACTTTCTGGGACTACGAAATTTGACCTTTGTCCAGAAGATGCAAGAATTACTTGCAGAAACAGAAGGTGTTAAGATAGTTATCAACGAGATTGATTTGGAAGACAAAGAAACGTTAGCTTTATTTGCTTCTGGCAATACAAAAGGTATCTTTCAATTTGAACAACCTGGTGCCATTCGTCTGCTTAAGCGTGTGCAACCAGTCTGTTTTGAAGATGTTGTAGCAACTACTTCCCTAAATCGACCAGGTGCTAGTGACTATATCAATAATTTTGTGGCAAGAAAGCATGGGCAGGAAGAAGTGACTGTTCTGGATCCAGTACTGGAGGATATTTTGGCTCCAACCTACGGCATAATGCTCTATCAGGAGCAGGTTATGCAGGTAGCTCAGCGGTTTGCTGGATTTAGTCTTGGGAAGGCCGATATTTTGCGTCGAGCTATGGGGAAAAAGGATGCTTCTGCCATGCATGAGATGAGAGCTTCCTTTATTCAAGGCTCCTTAGAAGCTGGTCATACTGTGGAAAAAGCAGAGCAGGTCTTTGATGTCATGGAGAAGTTTGCAGGTTATGGTTTTAACAGGTCACATGCCTATGCTTACTCAGCTTTGGCCTTCCAGTTGGCTTATTTCAAAACGCATTATCCAGCCATTTTTTATCAGGTCATGTTGAATTCTGCCAACAGTGATTACTTAATAGATGCACTTGAAGCAGGCTTTGAAGTGGCTCCTCTGTCCATCAACACCATTCCCTATCACGATAAAATTGCCAACAAGTCCATCTATCTAGGATTGAAATCGATTAAGGGAGTCAGTAATGATTTAGCTCTCTGGATTATTGAAAATAGACCCTATTCTAACATTGAAGATTTTATAGCTAAATTACCTGAGAATTATCTGAAACTACCTCTGCTAGAACCTTTGGTAAAAGTTGGTCTTTTTGATTTATTTGAAAAAAATCGTCAAAAAGTATTTAATAACTTAGCCAATCTATTTGAATTTGTGAAAGAGTTGGGAAGTTTATTTGGAGATACTATTTATAGTTGGCAGGAATCGGAGGATTGGACGGAACAAGAAAAATTCTATATGGAACAAGAGCTTTTAGGGATAGGTGTCAGCAAACATCCACTACAAACTATCGCAAGTAAAGCTATTTACCCAATTACCCCAATCGGAAATTTGTCAGAAAATAGCTATGCTATTATTTTGGTTGAAGTTCAGAAAATAAAAGTGATTCGTACCAAAAAGGGTGAAAATATGGCCTTCTTACAGGTAGATGATAGTAAGAAAAAATTGGACGTCACTCTCTTTTCAGACTTATATCGTCAGGTTGGACAGGAAATAAAAGAGGGAGCCTTCTACTATATAAAAGGAAAAATACAATCACGTGATGGCCGTCTGCAAATGATTGCACAAGAAATAAGAGAAGCAGTTGCTGAACGCTTTTGGATACAGGTGAAAAATCATGAATCGGATCAAGAAATTTCACGTATTTTAGAACAATTTAAAGGCTCAATCCCAGTCATCATCCGGTATGAGGAGGAACAGAAAACCATCGTTTCTCCCCATTATTTTGTAGTTAAATCTGATGAATTAGAGGAGAAATTGAATGAAATCGTTATGAAAACGATTTATCGCTAAAAATACGGAAAATAGAAGAATTTTAAAATCAAATGTGGTATAATCAAGAAGACTGTTAAAAGAAAAAGGAGCATAAACCAATATGAAACGTATTGCTGTTTTGACTAGTGGTGGAGACGCCCCTGGTATGAACGCTGCTATCCGTGCAGTTGTTCGTCAAGCAATTTCAGAAGGAATGGAAGTGTTTGGTATCTATGACGGATATGCTGGTATGGTTGCCGGTGAAATTCATCCCCTAGATGCAGCTTCAGTAGGAGACATCATTTCTCGTGGTGGTACTTTCCTTCACTCAGCTCGTTACCCAGAGTTCGCTCAACTTGAAGGGCAACTAAAAGGGATTGAGCAATTGAAAAAACACGGCATTGAAGGTGTAGTTGTTATCGGTGGAGACGGTTCTTACCACGGCGCTATGCGTTTGACTGAGCATGGTTTCCCTGCTATCGGTCTTCCAGGTACAATCGATAACGATATCGTTGGTACTGACTTTACAATCGGTTTTGACACAGCGGTTACAACTGCTATGGATGCTATTGATAAGATTCGTGATACATCATCAAGTCACCGTCGTACTTTTGTTATTGAAGTTATGGGACGTAACGCTGGTGATATCGCTCTTTGGGCTGGTATTGCAACTGGTGCAGATGAAATCATCATTCCTGAGGAAGGATTCAAGATTGAAGACATCGTAGAAAGCATTAAATGTGGTTATGAGTGTGGTAAAAAACACAATATCATCGTCTTAGCTGAAGGTGTGATGTCAGCAGCTGAATTTGGTCAAAAACTTAAAGAAGCTGGAGATACAAGCGACCTTCGTGTGACAGAACTTGGACATATTCAACGTGGTGGTTCTCCAACTGCGCGTGACCGTGTATTGGCGTCACGTATGGGTGCCCATGCTGTTAAACTTCTTAAAGAAGGTATTGGTGGTGTTGCGGTTGGTATCCGTAACGAGAAAATGGTTGAAAACCCAATTCTTGGAACGGCAGAAGAAGGAGCATTGTTTAGCCTTACTGCAGAAGGTAAGATTGTAGTTAACAACCCACACAAAGCCGATATTGAGCTATCTAGCTTGAATAAGAGCTTGTCATAATTTACAATTTAGTTAATAAGACCAAAAAGGTCATATCTATAAAGGAGTCACAAAAATCATGAACAAACGTGTAAAAATCGTTGCAACTTTGGGTCCTGCGGTAGAAATCCGTGGTGGTAAAAAATTCGGTGAGGACGGATACTGGGGTGAAAAACTTGATGTTGAAGCTTCAGCTAAAAACATTGCTCAATTGATTGAAGCTGGTGCTAACACATTCCGTTTCAACTTCTCACACGGTGACCACCAAGAACAAGGTGAGCGTATGGCAACTGTTAAACTTGCTGAAAAACTTGCAGGTAAAAAAGTTGGTTTCCTTCTTGATACAAAAGGACCAGAAATCCGTACAGAATTGTTCGAAGGTGAAGCTAAAGAGTATTCATACAAAACTGGTGAGAAAATCCGTGTTGCAACTAAACAAGGAATCAAATCAACTCGTGAAGTGATTGCATTGAACGTTGCTGGTGCTCTGGATATCTATGATGATGTTGAAGTTGGTCGTCAAGTGTTGGTTGACGACGGTAAACTTGGTCTTCGTGTGGTTGCTAAAGATGACGCAACTCGTGAATTTGAAGTGGAAGTTGAAAACGATGGTATCATCGCTAAACAAAAAGGTGTGAATATTCCTAACACTAAAATTCCTTTCCCAGCCCTTGCTGAACGTGATAACGACGATATCCGCTTTGGTCTTGAACAAGGTATCAACTTTATTGCGATTTCATTCGTACGTACTGCAAAAGACGTGAACGAAGTTCGTGCAATCTGTGAAGAAACTGGAAACGGGCATGTTCAATTGTTCGCTAAAATCGAAAATCAACAAGGTATCGATAACTTGGATGAAATCATCGAAGCAGCTGATGGTATCATGATCGCTCGTGGTGATATGGGTATCGAAGTACCATTCGAAATGGTTCCAGTTTACCAAAAAATGATTATCAAGAAAGTCAATGCTGCAGGTAAAGTTGTTATCACTGCAACAAACATGCTTGAAACAATGACTGAAAAACCACGTGCAACTCGTTCAGAAGTATCAGACGTATTCAACGCTGTTATCGACGGAACTGACGCTACAATGCTGTCAGGCGAGTCTGCAAACGGTAAATACCCACTCGAGTCAGTAACTACAATGGCTACAATAGACAAGAACGCTCAAACTCTTCTTAATGAATACGGACGTTTGGATTCAGATTCATTTGAACGTAACTCTAAGACAGAAGTAATGGCTTCAGCTGTTAAAGATGCTACTAACTCAATGGATATCAAATTGGTTGTAACTCTTACTAAGACAGGTCATACTGCACGTTTGATTTCTAAATACCGTCCAAATGCTGACATCTTAGCATTGACATTTGATGAATTGACAGAACGTGGATTGATGTTGAACTGGGGTGTTATCCCAATGTTGACAGATGCTCCATCTTCAACTGACGATATGTTCGAAATCGCTGAACGTAAAGCGGTAGAAGCAGGTCTCGTTGAGTCAGGCGATGATATCGTTATCGTTGCTGGTGTACCAGTAGGAGAAGCTGTTCGTACAAATACAATGCGTATCCGCACAGTACGTTAAGAAAAATATAAAAACCTATCATATCCAGCTTTAGAGCTTGTGTGATAGGCTTTTTTTGGCTCTTTGTCAACTGTAGTGGGTTGAAGTCAGCTAAGCTCGAGAAAGGACAAATTTTGTCCTTTCTTTTTTGATATTCAGAACGATAAAAATCCGTTTTTTGAAGTTTTCAAAGTTTCGAAAACCAAAGGCATTGCGCTTGATAAGTTTGATGAGATTATTGGTCGCTTCCAGTTTGGCGTTAGAATAGTGTAGTTGAAGGGCGTTGACAATCTTTTCTTTATCCTTGAGGAAGGTTTTAAAAACAGTCTGAAAAAGAGGATGAACCTGCTTTAGATTGTCCTCAATGAGTCCGAAAAATTTGTCAGGCTCTTTATTCTGGAAGTGAAAAAGTAAGAGCCGATAGAGATTATAGTGGTGTTTCAAGTCTTCTGAATAGCTCAAAAGCTTGTCAAGAATCTCTTTATTGGTCAAGTGAATACGAAAAGTAGGGCGATAAAAACGTTTATCACTCAATTTACGACTATCCTGTTGAATGAGCTTCCAGTAGCGCTTGATAGCCTTGTATTCATGAGATTTTCTATCGAATTGGTTCATGATTTGGACACGCACACGACTCATAGCACGGCTAAGATGTTGTACAATATGAAAGCGATCTAGAACGATTTTAGCATTCGGGAGTGAAACAGTCTGGGAGACTGTTTCAGCCTGAGCCTAGAAATTTGAAAGCGAATCTGTTTAGCCAAGGCATAATAAGGGCTAAACATATCCATAGTAATAATTTTGACGCGACATCGGACAGCTCTATCATACTTAAGAAAGTGATTACGAATGATAGCTTGTGTTCTTCCCTCAAGAACAGTGATGATATTGAGATTGTTAAAATCTTGCGTAATGAAGCTCATCTCCATCTCCCGATTGAAACAGTCACTCCCCGGACTGTTTCAACGTCCCAAGACATAATCTCAGGCAGATTTCTAACATTACACTCAAAGTGGAAGTCATTGAGCTTTCGAATGACAGTTGAAGTTGAAATGGCCAGCTGATGGGCAATATCGGTCATAGAAGTCTTTTCAATCAACTTTTGCGCAATTTTTTGATTGATAATACGAGGGATTTGGTCATTTTTCTTGACGATAGAAGTTTCAGCGACCATCATTTTAGAACAATGATAGCACTTGAAACGACGCTTTCTAAGGAGAATTCTAGTAGGCATACCAGTCGTTTCAAGATAAGGAATTTTAGAAGGTTTTTGAAAGTCATATTTCTTCATTTGACTTCCGCACTCAGGACAAGATGGAGCTTCATAGTCCAGTTTGGCGATGAGTTCCTTGTATGTATCCTTATTAATGATATCCATAGGGGATTTACCCACTACAAATATTATAGAGCCCAAAAAGGTGGCTATGTCACCTTTTTGTGTCAGTGTAGGTATTTGTGACGCGGTGGTGGGGCATCAATGGAGCTTCTTGAAGGTAATACTCTTCGAAAATCTCTTCAAACCACGTCAGCGTCGCCTTACCGTAGGTATGGTTACTGACTTCGTCAGTTTCATCTACAACCTCAAAACTATGTTTTGAGCTGACTTCGTCAGTTTCATATACAACCTCAAAACAGTGTTTTG
>NZ_VMLT01000127.1:0-1812 GCF_013276815.1 Streptococcus sp. 1055
CTCTTCAAACCACGTCAGCTTCGCCTTGCCGTATATATGTTACTGACTTCGTCAGTTCTATCTACAACCTCAAAGCAGTGCTTTGAGCAACCTGCGGCTAGCTTCCTAGTTTGCTCTTTGATTTTCATTGAGTATAACTTTGTTTCTATCTTAATCAAACTGGATAGTGAATAATCATATTCTCACGATAGAAGAAGAGGCTGAGATTCTTGATTCTCGGCCTCTTAGGTCTCTTAAAATGTTCCGATACGGGTGATTGGCCAGAAGCGGAATTTAGCTTCCCCTGTGATATCTTTTGCTTTGAAGGTACCTACGTGACGACTGTCGCTAGAAACCAAGCGGTCGTCTCCAAGGAGAAGGTATTCTCCTTCTGGGACAGTAAAGCTAAAGTTGGTATTATAGTTGACATCAACTGTGAAGGCTTGGGCTTTTTCAGCAATACTTCTAAAGAAAGTTCCTTTATTTCCTTCAAATCCCTTGCCTGAGTATGTGCTTTGGAGTTTGTCATCCTTGAAACGTTTGATGTAGTCAGCTAGGTAAGGTTCGTCTGTCTCTTTGTCATTGATGTAAAGTTTATCGTTTTCGTAACGGATAGTATCGCCAGGCATTCCGATGACGCGCTTGACGATGTCCTTATTGCCATCTTCCTCATGGGCCACCACGATATCAAAACGGTCAATAGGGAGGTGCTTAACGACAAAGAGAATTTCGCCATCCGCTAGGGTAGGATCCATGGAGTGTCCTTCTACGCGGACATTACTCCAAAAAAAGATACGACTTAAAGCTAGTAATGACAGAATCAGGAGGAATAATCCCCACTCTTTTAGGAAATTTTTAAATGAATTCATAATTTACCTTTCTAAGCGTTTTTTCGCTTTTTCAGTATTTTTAAAGTGCAGTTTGGCGCAGAAGTTGAGTCCCTGCATACCATAGGCTTGCAAAATCTGGCTAGCCACCTTGTCAGAAGCTGTTCCAGCTCCACTTGGAAGTTGATAGCCCAGTTCTCGTCCTAGATTTTCAAGATTTTCCAGAAAAAGATCACGCGCAATGATAGAAGAAACTGCGACAGCCAAGTATTTGCCCTCAGCCTTTTCTTCTAAGCTGATAGGATTGCTGAAACGATTGGCCTCTTGTGCCAAGTACTTGTCATAATTTTTAGCACTGGTAAAGGCATCAATCACAATTTTCTCAGGCTGAACACCTTTTTGAAGGAGGAGATAGATAGCCTGATTATGGAGGGCAACCTTAACCGAAACAGCATTGTAGCGGTCTCCGATGACCTCATTGTACTTGCTTGGTGAGAGAAGCAGTGCTTGGTGCTGGATTTTTTCCTTGAGGATAGGGGCAATCTGACGAATCTTTTGGTCGGTCAGAGTTTTAGAATCTCCCACACCGAGTTTTCGCAAGAAGTCATGCTGGTCTGGTGTGACAAAGGATGCAACAACTGCCAGCCCACCAAAGTAGGAACCATTTCCAACCTCATCTGTCCCAATCAAAGGAAGATTTTGTCCGCTGGTTTGCTCTACAGCTTGATAGCCAAAGAAACTAGCATATTTCTCAGCTCCTTCACCCTGAAGCAAGACCTTTCCAGAAGTATAGATAGAAGCCGTTGCTTGAGGTAGTCGCAAAAAGTAGCGAATATAGGGATTCTTGCTGGGAGCTAGACTAGTTTGGTAGTGTTCAAGAAAAGTCTGAATCTCCTTTTCACTTGGTGTGAGTGTTATACTTGCCATAGTTTCTATTGTACCACAAAAGCAGGCAAATTTGTAAAAACTGACAAAATTAGCGAATTTTGGTATAATCCCGACTTTA
>NZ_VMLT01000128.1:0-6383 GCF_013276815.1 Streptococcus sp. 1055
CCGTATATATGGTTACTGACTTCGTCAGTTCTATCCACAACCTCAAAACTGTGTTTTGAGCTGACTTCGTCAGCTTCATCTACAACCTCAAAGCAGTGCTTTGAGCAACCTACGGCTAGCTTCCTAGTTTGCTCTTTGATTCTCATTGAGTATCAGTATAGGTTATAAGAATAAGTCTTGTAGGGTTTTGGCAACCCCATCTTGGTCGTTGGTAAGGGAAATTTGCTCATCTGCATAAGGGAGTAGCTCTGGATTGGCATTTTTCATGGCATAACCCTTCCCAGCAAAAGCGAGCATTTCGGTATCATTGTGTTCATCTCCAAAGGCAATCAAATCTTTTTTGTCACGATTCATTATCTTGAGCAAGTAGTCCAAAGCAAAGGCCTTGTTGACACCTTTTGGGGTACATTCAAGGATATTGAGCGGACCTCCCCAGGTATTGATAGAAAGTTGATGCTGGTAGAAGGCGTTCATTTCTTTTGCCAAGGCATATTTGTCACTGGCTCTGGTCTGCAAGAGGATACAGTTAGGGTCCTTGGTCACCAATTCAGGCTGGAATTGATCTTCAGGCTGGAAAGCTTCTACACCAAATAGTTTGGGATTGGCAATTTCTTCATTGGGATTTGTAATGTAGAATTTTTTACGATATTCTCCAGCGATAAAATCGGCTTGAATGTCCTCTGAACGTTGAACCATATCTAGCAGATATTTTTTGTCTACAGTCAAACACTTTTCAAAATCCCAAACTTGGTCTGGTAAATGAGTAAGGGATCCGTTGAAGTTAATCATAGGAGTGTCTAAGCCCAGTTCACGGTAAAAATCTTTTGACATACGGTAAGGGCGACCTGTCGTAATAATAACCTGATGGCCTTTTTCAGCAACTTTTTTGATGGTTTTTTTGGTAAAGTCAGAAATTTGACTGTCTGAGTTGAGCAGGGTTCCATCTAGGTCAACTGCAATAATTTTTTTCGTCATATGGACCTTTCTAGTGTGTTTTCAGATAAGATGTCTTCTATTATAACAGAAAGCAGGCAGAAAAGCAGATTCCAAACAAAAAATGAAATTGGATTAATTTCTTAAACAAATCAAACAAAGACATTGAAAAAGTGAATGATAAATGATATAATTCTATTATTGTTCGTAAAAATTAAAAGGAGATTGATAATGGACAAATTATTTAAACTAAAAGAGAACGGTACAGACGTTCGTACAGAGGTTCTCGCTGGTTTAACAACTTTCTTTGCAATGAGCTATATTCTCTTTGTAAACCCACAAATTCTTTCGCAAACAGGGATGCCTGCTCAGGGTGTCTTCCTAGCAACGATTATTGGTGCAGTAGCGGGTACCTTGATGATGGCTTTTTATGCTAACTTGCCATACGCTCAAGCGCCAGGTATGGGGCTGAATGCCTTCTTTACCTTTACAGTTGTATTTGGACTTGGTTATTCTTGGCAAGAAGCCCTAGCTATGGTCTTCATCTGTGGGATTATTTCATTGATTATTACCTTGACAAATGTTCGTAAAATGATCATTGAATCGATTCCAAATGCCCTTCGCTCAGCTATTTCAGCTGGTATCGGTGTCTTCCTTGCCTATGTAGGAATTAAGAATGCTGGACTTTTGAAATTCACGATTGATCCAGGCAACTATACTGTTGTAGGAGAAGGGGCTGACAAAGCTCAAGCAACGATTGCGGCAAACTCTTCAGCAGTTCCAGGATTGGTCAGCTTTAATAATCCAGCTGTTTTGGTGGCTCTTGCAGGACTTGCCATTACTATCTTCTTTGTCATCAAAGGGATTAAAGGGGGAATTATCCTCTCTATCTTGACAACAACTGTTCTTGCTATTGCAGTTGGTTTGGTAGATTTGTCAAGCATCGATTTTGCTAATAACCATGTTGGTGCAGCTTTTGAAGATTTGAAGACAATCTTTGGTGCAGCTCTTGGTTCAGAAGGTTTGGGAGCTTTGATTTCAGATACAGCTCGCTTGCCTGAAACTCTGATGGCCATTCTTGCCTTCTCATTGACAGATATTTTTGATACAATTGGTACCTTGATCGGTACAGGTGAAAAAGTTGGTATCGTAGCGACAAATGGTGAAAATCATCAATCAGCTAAGTTAGACAAGGCTCTTTACTCTGACTTGATTGGTACTTCAATTGGTGCCATCGCAGGTACTTCGAACGTAACGACTTATGTTGAGTCTGCTGCTGGTATTGGTGCAGGTGGACGTACTGGTTTGACAGCCTTGGTCGTGGCAATCTGTTTTGTGATCTCAAGCTTCTTTAGCCCACTTCTAGCGATTGTACCAACAGCCGCTACAGCTCCAATCTTGATTATCGTTGGGATTATGATGCTGGCTAGCTTGAAAAATATCCATTGGGATGATATGTCTGAAGCAGTTCCTGCCTTCTTCACATCTATCTTTATGGGATTCAGCTACTCTATCACTCAAGGGATTGCAGTTGGTTTCTTGACTTACACTTTGACTAAGCTTGTCAAAGGTCAAGCTAAAGATGTTCATGTCATGATTTGGATTTTGGATGCCTTGTTTATCCTGAACTACATCAGCATGGCCTTATAATAGGATAACCCAGGGGGATTTTCCCCCTTTTTGAATACAAAGGAGATAGGTGATGAAAGAGAAAAATATGTGGAAAGAATTATTGAATCGTGCAGGCTGGCTGTTAATCTTTTTGCTGGCGACAATTTTATATCAGATTCCTATAGGGGTTACTGCTATTTTAACCTTAAGAGAAGTACCGCTATTACAGTCAGGACTGATAGTTGCTGGTATTTCGATTGTGGTTCTGGTGCTATTTATTATTGGAGCTCGTAAAACGCAATTAGCAAGTTTTAATTTTTCATTTTTTAGAGCTAAGGATTTGGCACGATTGGGCTTGAGTTATTTAGTCATTATCTGTTCAAATATACTTGGTTCTATCTTGTTACAACTGTCAAATGAGACGACAACAAGTAACCAGTCTCAGATTAACGATATGGTTCAGAATAGTTCTCTGATTTCCAGTTTCTTCTTGTTGGCCTTGCTTGCTCCAATTTGTGAGGAAATCTTGTGCCGTGGGATTGTTCCTAAAAAGATTTTCCGAGGAAAAGAGAACTTGGGATTTGTAGTCGGTACGGTTGTGTTTGCTTTATTGCATCAACCGAGTAATTTACCTTCTTTATTGATTTATGGAGTTATGTCGATCGTTCTGTCTTGGACGGCTTACAAGACCCAACGTTTGGAAATGTCTATCTTACTTCACATGATTGTTAATGGGGTTGTTTTCTGTTTGTTGACTCTCGTGGTAATTTTGAGTCGGACATTAGGGATTTCTGTTTAATATTTTTGACAATTGCTTACTTGTTTCTACTGGGAAAAAGATGAATGCAATCGTGTCCATCTTTTTCTTTTTATGGTAAAATAGAGAAATAATATGGTGAAAAGCCTTGAGGGAGTGACTGATATGTCAAGTAAAGCCAATCATGCAAAGACAGCTATTTGCGGTATTATCAATGTAACCCCAGACTCCTTTTCGGATGGTGGTCAATTTTTTGCTCTTGAGCAGGCACTCCAGCAGGCTCGTAAATTGATAGCAGAAGGAGCTAGTATGCTAGATATCGGCGGAGAATCGACTCGGCCGGGAAGTAGCTATGTTGAGATAGAAGAGGAAATCCAGCGTGTTGTTCCAGTGATTAAAGCTATTCGCAAGGAAAGTGATGTCCTCATCTCCATTGATACTTGGAAGAGTCAAGTAGCAGAAGCTGCTTTGGCTGCTGGTGCCAATCTAGTCAATGATATCACTGGTCTCATGGGTGATGAAAAAATGGCCCATGTGGTTGCAAAGGCTGGAGCGAAAGTAGTCATTATGTTTAATCCAGTCATGGCGCGACCTCAGCATCCTAGCTCGCTCATCTTCCCTCATTTTGGCTTTGGTCAAGCTTTTACAGAGGAAGAGTTAGCTGACTTTGAAACATTGCCAATCGAAGACTTGATGGAGGCTTTCTTTGACAGAGCCTTATCGAGAGCGGACGAAGCTGGTATTGCACCAGAAAATATCCTGTTGGATCCGGGAATCGGCTTTGGTCTGACCAAGAAAGAAAATCTGCTTCTTTTACGGGATCTGGATAAACTACATCAGAAAGACTATCCAATCTTTCTTGGAGTGTCGCGCAAGCGATTTGTCATCAATATCCTAGAGGAGAATGGTTTTGAAGTCAATCCTGAGACGGAACTTGGTTTCCGCAATCGAGATACGGCTTCGGCTCATGTAACCAGTATCGCTGCGAGACAGGGTGTAGAAGTGGTGCGCGTGCATGACGTAGCTAGTCACAGGATGGCAGTTGAAATTGCCTCTGCCATTCGTCTGGCTGATGAAGCGGAAAATTTAGATTTAAAACAATATAAATAAGATGAAAGAAATTGAAAACAGTCAGTGGATTGCCCACTATCGGACGGACCAGCCGCATTTTGGATTGGAACGAATGGTGGAACTGTTAGCTTTGCGTGGCAATCCCCATCTCAAACTCAAGGTCATCCATGTCGGAGGGACCAATGGCAAGGGTTCGACCATTGCTTTTTTGAAAAATCTGCTGGAAAAGCTAGGGCTGAGAGTTGGCGTGTTTAGCTCGCCCTATCTCATTCATTACACAGATCAGATGAGCATCAATGGGGAATCTATCCCAGAGGCTAGACTAGAAGCCCTCATGGCAGACTATCAGTCGTTGCTGGAAGGGGAATCGGCTGCTAATTTACAGGGCACAACCGAGTTTGAGATTATCACAGCCATAGCCTATGACTACTTTGCTTCAGAGCAAGTAGATGTGGCTATCATGGAAGTGGGCATGGGTGGGCTTTTAGATAGTACCAATGTCTGTCAGCCCATTTTGACAGGAATTACGACTATTGGATTGGACCATGTAGCTCTACTTGGTGACACCTTGGAAGTCATAGCAGAGCAGAAAGCTGGTATTATCAAACAAGGTATTCCCTTGGTGACAGGTCGTATCGCTCCAGAAGCTTTGGTTGTGATTGACCGCATTGCGGAAGGGAAAGATGCGCCGAGACTTGCCTATGGGAAAGATTATCAAGTTAGTCATCAAGAGAGTGTAGTAACGGGTGAAGTTTTTGACTATACAAGTGTTGTCAGACAAGGTCGCTTCCAGACAGGTTTACTTGGTTTGCACCAAATAGAGAATGCTGGGATGGCCATAGCTTTACTTGATACTTTTTGTCAAGAAGATGGTCGAGAACTAGCAAGCAATCACTTGATTGGTCAAGCCTTGGAAGAAACAAGATGGCCGGGGCGTCTGGAGGTCGTGTCAAGGAACCCCTTGATGATCTTGGATGGAGCCCACAATCCCCATGCTATCAAGGCTTTATTGGCAACCTTGCAAGAACGCTTTGCGGATTATCATAAGGAAATCCTCTTTACTTGTATCAAAACCAAGGCCTTGGAGGATATGTTGGACTTGTTGGGGACAATCCCAGATACCGAACTTACTCTGACACATTTTGACGATAGTCGGGCGACTGATGAAAAAGTGCTTGAAGAGGCAGCCAAGTCTAGAAATCTCAGCTACCAAGGTTGGCAGGATTTTCTAGAGCAGAAATTGACAGATAAAAAAGAAGAAAAAAAAACAGTTAGGATTGTCACAGGTTCCTTGTATTTCTTGAGCCAAGTGAGAGCCTATCTGGTGGAGAGGAATAACGAAAATGGATACACAAAAGATTGAAGCAGCTGTAAAAATGATTATCGAGGCTGTCGGAGAGGACGCTAACCGCGAGGGCTTGCAGGAAACACCTGCTCGTGTCGCTCGTATGTACCAAGAGATTTTTTCAGGTCTTGGTCAAACAGCGGAGGAACATTTGTCAAAATCCTTTGAGATTATTGATGATAATATGGTGGTAGAAAAGGATATTTTTTTCCATACCATGTGTGAACACCACTTCTTGCCATTTTATGGGAGAGCGCATATTGCCTATATTCCAGATGGCCGTGTAGCAGGTTTGTCTAAGCTAGCTCGTACGGTTGAAGTTTATTCGAAAAAACCACAAATTCAAGAACGTTTGAATATCGAAGTGGCCGATGCCTTGATGGACTATCTAGGTGCTAAAGGAGCCTTTGTTGTCATTGAAGCGGAACATATGTGTATGAGCATGCGTGGTGTCAGAAAACCAGGAACTGCAACCTTGACGACAGTAGCTCGTGGTCTATTTGAAACAGATAAGGACCTCCGAGATCAGGCTTATCGTTTAATGGGACTATAATACTCTTCGAAAATCAAATTCAAACCACGTCAGTTTTCATTTGCAACCTCAAAACAGTGTTTTGAGCAGCCTGCGGCTAGCTTCCTAGTTTGTACTTTGATTTTCATTGAGTA
>NZ_VMLT01000129.1:0-13199 GCF_013276815.1 Streptococcus sp. 1055
TGAAGGTAATACTCTGCGAAAATCTCTTCAAACCACGTCAGCGTCACCTTACCGTATGTATGGTTACTGACTTCGTCAGTTTCATCTACAACCTCAAAACAGTGTTTTGAGCTGACTTCGTCAGTTCTATCCACAACCTCAAAACAGTGTTTTGAGCAACCTGCGGCTAGCTTCCTAGTTTGCTCTTTGATTTTCATTGAGTATTAGAAAACAATTATTTTGATAGAGCTTGAGATGGAAATCTCAGGCTTTTTTCTTTTAAAATATACATAGAAAAACCGCATAATCCTTAAAATAAGCTGAAATCTATTGGAAACATACGGTAAACAATTGAAAAGATACTATATAAAGTGGTACAATGGTAGAAAAATAAGCTAGTAAGAATCACTCTTATTTTAGCGAAAAATTACAGAAATGAATGGTTTTTCTTGATGAAACAGAGAAAAGAATTGTACCTCTTTCTTGGTCGGACAGCCTTGTATTTTCTTATCTTTCTGGGGCTGCTTTACTTCTTTAGCTATCTTGGTCAGGGTCAAGGAAGCTTTATCTATAATGAATTTTAACTTGAAGGAGAATTCCTATTGTGTCACATAAACCAATAGTAGATATGATTGAAACCATTGAGCATTTTGCTCAGACACAGCCTAGCTATCCTGTTTACAATGTTTTGGGGCAGGAACATACTTATGGAGATTTAAAGGCTAATTCGGATAGTTTAGCTGCAGCCATTGACCAGCTGAATTTACCAGATAAGTCTCCTGTAGTCGTTTTTGGTGGCCAAGAATATGAAATGTTGGCAACTTTTGTAGCCTTGACTAAGTCAGGACATGCCTACATTCCAATTGATAGTCATTCGGCCTTGGAGCGAGTTTCGGCTATTTTAGAAGTAGCGGAGCCAAGTTTGATTATTGCCATTTCAGAATTTCCATTGGAGCAGGTTTCTACACCGATGATGACTCTAGCTCAGGTTCAAGAAGCCTTTGCCCAAGGGACTAGCTATGAGATCACGCATCCAGTCAAGGGCGATGATAACTACTACATCATCTTTACTTCTGGTACGACTGGTAAGCCTAAGGGAGTGCAGATTTCCCATGATAACCTCCTCAGCTTTACCAACTGGATGATTACGGATAAGGAATTTGCGACGCCAAGTCGTCCGCAAATGCTGGCTCAGCCACCTTATTCTTTTGACCTGTCTGTCATGTACTGGGCGCCGACCTTGGCACTGGGTGGTACACTTTTTGCCCTCCCTTCAGCCATTACTCAGGACTTTAAGCAACTTTTTGCGGCTATCTTTTCATTGCCAATCGCTATCTGGACTTCAACACCATCCTTTGCGGATATGGCCATGTTATCAGAAGACTTTAATAGTGAGAAAATGCCTGGCATCACGCATTTCTACTTTGATGGTGAAGAATTGACGGTCAAAACAGCGCAAAAACTGCGTGAGCGATTCCCAAATGCCCGTATTATCAATGCCTACGGCCCAACAGAAGCGACAGTAGCCTTGTCAGCTGTTGCTGTGACAGACGAGATGTTGGCGACTCTCAAACGCCTACCAATCGGCTATACCAAGGCTGATTCTCCAACCTTTATCATTGACGAGGACGGCAATAAATTGCCAAATGGTCAACAGGGAGAAATCATTGTTTCTGGACCAGCTGTTTCAAAAGGTTATATGAACAATCCTGAAAAAACAGGGGAAGCCTTCTTTGAATTTGAAGGACTGCCAGCCTATCACACAGGTGATGTGGGAACCATGACAGATGAAGGCTTGCTTCTCTACGGCGGACGAATGGACTTCCAGATTAAGTTCAACGGTTACCGCATTGAGTTAGAAGATGTCTCTCAAAACCTCAACAAGTCTCGCTTTATCGATTCTGCTGTCGCTGTCCCACGTTATAATAAAGACCACAAGGTGCAAAATCTATTGGCCTATGTCATTTTAAAAGATGGTGTGCGTGAGCAGTTTGAGCGTGATATCGATATTACCAAGGCCATTAAGGAAGATTTGACAGACATCATGATGTCCTACATGATGCCGTCTAAATTCCTTTATCAAGACAGTTTGCCACTGACTCCAAATGGAAAGATTGACATTAAAGGATTGATTAACGAGGTGAATAAGAGATGATGGAGTTCTTTCAACAGCTTCCTCATTTAGAGCCATACGGCAATCCTCAGTATTTTGTCTATGTGATTGCTGCAACCTTGCCCATCTTTATCGGTCTCTTTTTCAAGAAACGCTTTGCCTGGTACGAAGTGCTGGTAAGTCTCTTCTTTATTGTCACCATGTTGGTAGGTGGGAAGACCAATCAGTTGGCTGCCTTGGGTATTTACCTTTGCTGGGAAATATTGCTCCTGCTTTTCTACAAGCATTATCGAAAAAGCAAGGATGGCAAGTGGGTCTTCTACTTAGTTAGTTTTCTGTCCCTCCTTCCGATTATCTTTGTCAAGGTGCAGCCAGCTATCAATGGAACGCAGTCTTTGCTTGGATTTTTGGGAATTTCTTACCTGACATTTCGTTCGGTTGGGATTATCATCGAGCTGAGAGATGGAGTGATTAAGGATTTTACCCTCTGGGAATTCCTTCGTTTCCTTCTCTTCATGCCGACTTTTTCAAGTGGTCCAATCGATCGCTTTAAGCGTTTTAATGAAAATTATCAGACCATTCCTGAGCGAGATGAGTTGATGGATATGCTGGATGAATCTGTTCGCTATATCATGTGGGGATTTTTGTATAAGTTTATCCTAGCTCATGTTTTAGGAGAGACCTTACTCCCTCCTCTGAAGAATCTAGCCCTGCAGTCAGGTGGCTTCTTTAACCTCTATGCCTTGGCAGTTATGTATACATTTGGTCTGGAACTTTTCTTTGACTTTGCAGGTTATTCTATGTTTGCCTTAGCCATTTCAAATTTGATGGGAATTCGTAGCCCCATCAACTTTAACAAGCCCTTTTTATCAAGGGATTTAAAGGAATTTTGGAATCGCTGGCATATGAGTCTCTCTTTCTGGTTCCGTGACTTTGTCTTTATGCGGATGGTGATGGTATTGACCAGAAAGAAGGTCTTTAAGAATCGCAATGTAACCTCAAGTGTGGCCTACATAGTAAATATGCTGATTATGGGATTTTGGCATGGAGTGACTTGGTACTATATCGCCTATGGCCTCTTTCATGGACTGGGCTTGGTCATCAATGACGCTTGGATTCGCAAGAAAAAAACGCTTAATAAGGAACGGAAAAAAGCAGGGAAAGCTGCTCTACCTGAGAATCGCTGGATTCAGTTGCTTGGCATGGTTGTCACCTTCCATGTCGTCATGCTGTCATTCTTAATCTTTTCTGGATTTTTGAATGATTTATGGTTTAAAAAATAAAGGAAATAAAATATGGATATCAAATCAGAAGTTATCGAAATTATTGATGAGTTATTTATGGAAGATGTTTCTGACATGATGGATGAAGATCTTTTTGATGCAGGTGTCTTGGATAGTATGGGAACGGTTGAATTGATTGTGGAGATTGAGAACCGTTTTGACATTCGTGTCCCTGTAACAGAGTTTGGTCGCGACGACTGGAATACAGCCAATAAAATCATAGCTGGTATTATGGAGCTACAAAATGCTTAAACGCTTATGGATGATCTTCGGACCGGTCTTGATAGCTGGTTTGTTGGTTTTTCTGCTCATTTTCTTTTATCCTACTGAGATGCGTCATAATCTAGGAGCTGAAAAGCGTTCAGCGGTGGCTACTACTATCGATAGTTTTAAGGAGCGAAGTCAAAAAGTCAGAGCACTATCTGATCCAAATATGCGTTTTGTTCCCTTCTTTGGCTCTAGTGAATGGCTTCGTTTTGACGGTGCTCATCCTGCGGTATTAGCTGAGAAATACAATCGCTCCTACCGTCCTTATCTTTTAGGACAGAGGGGAGCTGCATCGCTTAACCAGTATTTTGGAATGCAACAGATGTTGCCACAACTGGAGAATAAACAAGTTGTGTATGTTATCTCCCCTCAGTGGTTCAGTAAAAATGGCTATGAGCCAGCAGCCTTCCAGCAGTATTTTAATGGAGACCAGTTGACCAGTTTTCTGGAACATCAATCTGGAGATCAGGCTAGCCAATATGCGGCGACTCGCTTACTACAGCAGTTTCCCAACGTAGCTATGAAGGATTTGGTTCAGAAGTTGGCAAGCAAAGAAGAATTGTCGACGGCAGACAATGAGACGATTGAATTATTGGCTCGGTTTAATGAACGCCAGGCTTCCTTTTTTGGACAGTTTTCAGTTAGAGGCTATGTTAATTATGGTAAGCATGTAGTTAAGTATTTAAAGACCTTGCCAGATCAGTTTTCCTATCAAGCAATAGAAGATGTTGTCAAATCAGATGCAGAAAAGAATACTTCCAATAATGATCTGGGAATGGAGAATGATTTCTATAATAAGCAGATTAAGAAGGATTTGAAGAAATTAAAGGATTCTCAGAAAAACTTCACCTACCTCAAATCACCAGAGTATAATGACCTGCAGTTAGTTTTAACCCAGTTTTCTAAATCCAAGGTAAACCCGATTTTTATCATTCCACCTGTTAATAAAAAATGGATGGATTATGCTGGTCTACGAGAGGATATGTACCAACAAACGGTGCAGAAGATTCGCTACCAGTTAGAGAGTCAAGGTTTTACCAATATAGCAGATTTTTCTAAGGATGGCGGGGATCCTTTCTTTATGAAGGATACCATCCACCTTGGTTGGTTGGGTTGGTTAGCTTTTGACAAGGCAGTTGATCCTTTCCTATCCAATCCCACACCAGCTCCGGCTTACCATCTGAATGAGCGCTTTTTCAGCAAGGACTGGGCGACATACGATGGAGATGTCAAAGAATTTCAATAGATCATAATATAGAAGAGTTCAAGAATGAAGCTGATTTTTACGTTTTTTCTTGACTCTTTTTTTGCTTGTGATATAATTAACTGGTAAACAAAATTCCACAGAATAGTATTTTTCTCTTAAAAAAGAGAAGTTCAAAAGGAAAGGAGTCAGATATGAGACAGCTAGCGAAGGATATTGATGCTTTTTTGAATGAGGTGATTTTGCAGGCAGAAAATCAGCATGAAATTTTAATAGGTCATTGTACTAGCGAGGTAGCTCTGACCAATACCCAGGAGCATATCCTCATGCTCTTGTCGGAGGAATCTTTAACAAATTCAGAATTGGCCCGTCGCCTCAATGTCAGTCAGGCGGCAGTTACCAAGGCCATTAAGTCTTTGGTCAAGGAAGGAATGTTGGAAACATCTAAAGATCCTAAGGATGCGCGTGTGATTTTTTATCAATTGACTGATTTGGCTCGTCCAATCGCTGAGGAGCACCACCATCACCATGAGCATACACTTTTAACCTATGAACAAGTGGCGACTCAGTTTACTCCAAATGAACAAAAAGTGATCCAGCGGTTTTTGACTGCTTTAGTAGGAGAAATCAAATAATGAGATACATTACGGTAGAGGATTTATCCTTCTATTATGATAAGGAGCCCGTTCTTGAACATATCAATTATAGTGTTGATAGTGGGGAATTTGTTACCTTGACTGGGGAAAATGGGGCAGCTAAGACGACACTGATCAAGGCCAGTCTTGGAATTCTCCAACCACGCATTGGAAAGGTGGCTATTTCAAAGACAAATACGCAAGGTAAGAAATTGAGAATAGCCTATCTTCCTCAACAAATTGCCAGTTTTAATGCTGGTTTTCCAAGTACGGTCTATGAATTTGTCAAGTCGGGTCGCTATCCGAGAAAAGGCTGGTTCCGTCGTTTGAATGCTCATGATGAGGAGCATATCAAGGCTAGTCTGGACTCAGTTGGCATGTGGGAACATCGAAACAAACGCTTGGGGTCTCTATCTGGGGGACAAAAGCAGCGAGCGGTAATTGCGCGTATGTTTGCTTCTGACCCTGATGTGTTTATCCTAGACGAGCCGACAACGGGGATGGATGCAGGAAGTAAAAATGAATTTTACGAACTCATGCATCACAGCGCCCATCATCATGGCAAGGCTGTTTTGATGATTACCCATGACCCTGAAGAAGTTAAGGATTATGCGGATCGCAATATTCATCTAGTCCGTAACCAAGACTCGCCATGGCGTTGTTTCAATGTTCATGAGAATGGCCAGGAGGTGGGCCATGCTTAGTTTATTATCTTACGACTTTATACAACGCGCCTTTTTGGCGGTTATTGCTATGAGTCTTTTCTCACCGGTATTGGGAACCTTCCTCATCTTGCGTCGTCAGAGTTTGATGAGTGATACCCTTAGCCACGTCTCACTTTCAGGTGTAGCCTTTGGTCTGGTTTTGGGGATTTCTCCAACTGTTTCTACTATTGCCATTGTCTTGATTGCGGCGGTCTTTCTGGAGTATCTCCGTACGGTTTACAAGAGCTTTATGGAAATCGGGACAGCTATCCTCATGTCAACAGGTCTGGCTGTTTCTCTGATTGTCATGAGCAAGGGTAAAAGCTCGAGTTCAATGAGTTTGGACCAATATCTCTTTGGTTCGATCGTGACTATCAGTGAAGAACAGGTCATTTCCCTCTTTGTCATTGCGGCGGTTGTTTTGATTTTGACCTTTCTCTTTCTTCGTCCTATGTATATCTTAACTTTTGACGAAGATACGGCCTTTGTGGATGGCTTGCCAGTTCGTACCATGTCCATTCTTTTTAACATGGTGACAGGGGTGGCTATTGCCCTTATGATTCCTGCAGCAGGAGCTCTTCTGGTATCGACCATTATGGTCTTGCCAGCTAGTATTGCCCTGCGTCTGGGGAAAAACTTTAAATCGGTGATGCTGCTTGCCAGTGCGATTGGCTTTTTGGGAATGGTAGCAGGACTTTACATTTCCTACTATGCAGAAACACCTGCAAGTGCAAGTATTACCATTATTTTTGTAACTGTCTTTATACTAATCAGTTTAGTAAGACGTTTTATCAAATAGGAGACGAACGTGAAAAAAATTAGCTTATTACTAGCCAGTCTATGTGCCTTGTTTTTAGTGGCTTGTTCCAATCAAAAACAGGCAGATGGTAAACTCAATATCGTGACAACCTTTTACCCTGTCTATGAATTTACCAAGCAAGTCGCAGGAGATACGGCTAATGTAGAACTCCTAATCGGTGCTGGGACAGAACCTCATGAATACGAACCATCTGCCAAGGCAGTTGCCAAAATCCAAGATGCAGATACCTTCGTTTATGAAAATGAAAACATGGAAACATGGGTACCTAAATTGCTAGATACCTTGGATAAGAAAAAAGTGAAAACCATCAAGGCGACAGGCGATATGTTGCTCTTGCCAGGTGGCGAGGCAGAAGAGGGAGACCATGACCATGGAGAAGAAGGTCATCACCATGAGTTTGACCCCCATGTTTGGTTATCACCAGTTCGTGCCATTAAACTAGTAGAGCGCATCCGCGACAGCTTGTCAGCAGATTATCCTGATAAAAAAGAGACCTTTGAGAAGAATGCAGCTGCCTATATCGAAAAATTGCAAGCCTTGGATAAGGCTTACGCAGAAGGCTTGTCTCAAGCAAAACAAAAGAGCTTTGTGACTCAACACGCAGCCTTTAACTATCTTGCCTTGGACTATGGACTCAAACAAGTCGCAATCTCAGGACTTTCTCCAGATGCAGAGCCATCAGCTGCTCGCTTGGCAGAATTGACAGAGTATGTCAAGAAAAATAAAATCGCCTATATCTATTTTGAAGAAAATGCCTCACAAGCCCTTGCTAACACACTTTCAAAAGAAGCAGGTGTCAAAACTGATGTCCTCAATCCTTTAGAAAGTCTGACAGAAGAGGACACCAAGGCTGGAGAAAATTACATCTCTATCATGGAGAAAAACCTCAAGGCTTTGAAACAAACAACAGACCAAGAAGGCCCAGCGATCGAGCCTGAAAAGGCAGAGGATACCAAGACAGTCCAAAATGGTTACTTCGAGGATGCAGCTGTCAAGGACCGCACCTTGAGTGACTATGCAGGTAACTGGCAATCAGTTTATCCTTTCCTTGAAGACGGCACGTTTGACCAAGTCTTTGACTACAAGGCTAAGTTGACTGGTAAGATGACCCAGGCTGAGTACAAGGCTTATTATACAAAAGGCTATCAGACAGATGTGACTAAGATTAACATTACTGATAATACTATGGAATTTGTTCAAGGTGGACAAAGCAAGAAATATACTTACAAGTATGTCGGTAAGAAAATTTTGACTTACAAGAAAGGCAATCGTGGCGTGCGTTTCCTCTTTGAAGCCACAGATGCTGACGCTGGACAATTCAAGTATGTTCAGTTTAGTGACCACAATGTTGCCCCAGTTAAGGCAGAACATTTCCATATCTTTTTTGGAGGTACAAGCCAAGAAGCTCTATTTGAAGAAATGGATAATTGGCCAACCTACTACCCAGATAACCTATCTGGCCAAGAAATCGCTCAAGAAATGTTGGCGCATTAATGAGAAATCGACTAGTTCATAAGAGCTAGTCGGTTTTTGGGTACTAGATGGCTAACTTCATTATAGACTTTTCAGAACTAAGGAACTTTAAAAAAATAAATAAAACTCTTGAAATATCTGGACTTATATGCTAGAATGTAGTTAGTGTATAAGGTTCATTAGAACACCAAAGCCCCTAACTAGTACCATAGTTAAGGGGTGTTTTGGTATATTCTACAGGAATATATAATCCTAGTTTTCTAATTTGCTCTTTGATTTTTGTTGAGTATAAACATTTTAACAAAAAAGTTAGTCTTTAATAAAAGAAGCGATATAGTGATATTAGAAATTCTCTTGTAATTCTGATATGTCTGCGTATTTTTCGTAAGTTACCTGTTTAGTAATCAGATGTCAGTTAAGGGCTTGATGTTTTATAAAAGAAAATTATGGAGGAAGGGAAATCCGACTTTATAAACTAAACTGTAAAAAACGGCAAATTTGACAAATGAATAAGAAAAAAATAAAAAGCAACTGTTTTTATTAAAAAGATTGCTTAATAGTTAGATTGGAGGGAAGAAAAATATGAAAAATTTAAGTCAACGACTTGTTGATAAAAGTGTTGAGGCCTTTATTATGGGGCTGGAAATTTACAACAAGCCTACAATCAAATATCGTATTGAAGGATTCAGTTTTTTCATATGTAATGCTTGGGAGTTGATGTTGAAGTCTGAAATGCTAAATAGAAATCTATCAATCTATTTTAAGGATAATCCAGATAGAACTCTCAGCCTTGAAAATGTTATCAAGAAAATTTATTCCGATGATAGTACACGAATTCGACTAAATCTGGAGCGTATTATTGAGCTTAGAAATATCAGCACACATTATATTACAGAGGATTACGAACTAAAGTACGCTCCACTATTTCAAGCGTGTGTACTTAACTATGTCAATGAACTTCAGAGATTTCATGGTAGAGACATCACTGAGACCATTGCACAAAATTTCCTAACTATATCAGCAAGTTATGAGCCTCTGACAAATGAACAAATCAGACTAAAATACCCAGCGGAAATTGCAGAAAAGTTTATTCAGCAAGCAAATGCTATAGATGTTCTTGTTTCTGAGTATAATTCAGATAAATTTGCAATCGGTGTAAAACAAAACCTATACATCACAAAGAAAAAGTCTGAAGCTGACTTCGTTGTCTCAATTGCAAATCAATCTCCCTCTCAAGTAGCAATAGTAAAAGATTTAAAAGATCCATCAGAGACTCACAAATATTCATACGGGAATATCATCTCAGTTGTAAATGATCGATTAAACAAGAAGAATATCAAATTAAATTATAAATCTGGTTTCAATCAATATGTTCTAACCTTAATCATTGATTTCTATTCAATAAAAACTGACGAGAAATTTGCATATTGCCATAAAATAGGTAAGTCTGAGCACTATACCTATTCACAGCAATTTGTTGACTTTATCATTACAGAAATAGAAAAAGACCCTCTAAACTTTGTAGAGAGCCTTAAAAAATCAAAATAAAAAGATAACCCCAGGCACATAGGAATGCTCAACCTTTCAGTCTACCCCATTCTGGGACCCAGCGTTTATCCTTCACAAGTTATCTTATTGAGTTCATTATATCACACTTATGGAAAATGTAAAGAAATTTGTATAGTATTTTTAAATGAATTGATGAAAAATCAAATACCTTTCAGAACTAAGGAACTTTAAATAATAAATAAAACTCTTGAAATATCTGGGCTTATATGCTAGAATGTAGTTAATGGATAAGGTTCATTAGAACACCAAATCCCCTAACTAGTGCCATAGTTAAGGGCTTTTTTGACGTATCTTAGCGATTTAACGGGTGTTGATAGGCTAGTCAGTCGGTCTACTTCTTACCATCTAGCCATTTGCAAACGAAATACAAGATGATTCCAGCTATGACGTCTGCTATAATAGTAAGAGCGAGCTCTGGGATAAGGCTCATTAGTTTCACCTCCTCTCACGAACCCATAGGAACGTAATCGGTAACCGATGACAAAAGTATTATACCACACTAAATTTAGATCATCAAGGTCACTTAATGCTTGAACTATTGTAGATTATATGCTAGAATATAGTTAATTGATAAGGTTCATTAGAACACCAAAGCCCCTAACTATTGCCGTAGTTAAGGGCTTTTTTGACGTATCTTAGCGATTTAACGGGTGTTTATAGGCTAGTCACTCGGTCTACTCCTTACTATCTAGCCATCTGCAGACGAAATACAAGATAATTCCAGCTATAACATCCGCTATAATAGTAAGAGCGAGCTCTATGATAAGGCTCATTAGTTTCACCTCCTCTCACGAACCCATAGGAACGTAATCGGTAACCGATGACAAAAATAGTATACCACAATAAATTTATATCATCAAGGTCACTTAATGCTTGAAATATAGGGTCTAGGCGACAAAGTCTTTAAAATCAGAAAAACGTATAGTATCAGATGTATAAAAGCTTGATGTTATATCAATTAAAAAAGTGGATAGGAAAGTTTTCTGATTATCAGAATTCCTTCCTATCCACTTTTTGAAGATTGTAAGTTAACCTTAGTTTATATAGAATCAGCTTATTTGTTTTATTTATTAAAACCTTGCAAAGCCTTTTGGCGTTCTTCCACTTGACCTTTAGCATCCAATTTATTGCCAGCGTAGACAGCTGTTTCCCATGATCCGTACATTGGATTTGGGAAGATGATGAATTTTTCACCGAATTCTTTTTGCAATTCTTCAAGTTGTTTATCACGGTCAGATTCAGAAATCTTCGAAAAATCTGCAAAGTCTACGAGGTTATCACCAAATAGTAATACTAGATTAGTTTTCTCTTGAACTGCTTGGCGACGCCCTTCTTTGGATTTTACACCACTTTCTAAGAGCATGAGGTGATCACGCCCTTGTACAGGGATTCCTTCGTTTTCTAGATTTTTAATCGTAGCATCTATTTGATTAACTGAGCGGTCAGAAATATAGTAAATTTGGATGCCGTTTTGATTGGCAAATTGAAGAAACGTCTTGGCTCCTGGGACGGCTTTTGCTGCAGCTTTTTGAACCCAAATATCCCAATTTTCAGGTGTGAATGCTGTTCCGTCTTTGATATTTTGAACTTGATAAGGACTATTATCTAAGACTGTTTCATCTAAGTCCAAAATGATTGAATAAGGCTTGTCTGATTCTGTTTTCAGTAATTCCTTTAGACGATCTGTGGCAACATTATAACCTTGTAGATACAAGGCTTTGGTTTCAGCTGATTTTTGATACCAAAGGGTTGACATAGTATTTTCTCTTGACCGTAGTTGGTCATATGTCATTGTAATCTGATTATCAGATGAGCTCTTATTGCTTGTCTGTGTTTCTGTAGACTTTGTTGCACAACTAGATAATAAGACGACAGATGCAAGTGCAGAAAGGATTGTAACAGTAGTTTTTGCTGATTTCATGAAATATCTCCTATTCATTAATTTCATAAATAGTATAGCACGAGAGAAAAGTTAAGGCAAGTCATTCTCTGACTATGGATGAAGATTCTATAGAAGTTAATGCAGTGAAAAAAAGAGATTACTAACTTGAAATGCAGTTTCACCTCTAATTATTGACATTTCAGGAAAAATCGCAGTAAAAACGGCACAGCCTTCTTTAAATGTGATATAATACTAGAAAAATACTTGTGGAGGTTCCATTATGGCAATATTTTTCATGATTTTTCTGATTGTTTGTGTGCTCCTATTGGTGATAGTCACACTGAGTACAGTTTATGTGGTTCGTCAGCAGTCGGTGGCGATTATTGAACGCTTTGGGAAATACCAAAAGGTTTCCAACAGCGGTATTCATATTCGCTTGCCTTTTGGGATTGACTCGATTGCAGCACGCATTCAGTTGCGCTTGCTGCAAAGTGATATTGTGGTTGAGACCAAGACCAAGGACAATGTGTTCGTGATGATGAATGTAGCGACTCAGTACCGTGTCAATGAGCAGAGCGTGACAGATGCCTACTATAAACTCATGCGTCCAGAATCTCAGATTAAATCTTATATCGAAGATGCTCTTCGCTCTTCTGTTCCCAAATTAACCTTGGACGAATTGTTTGAGAAAAAAGATGAGATTGCCCTTGAAGTTCAACACCAAGTAGCAGAAGAAATGACCACTTACGGCTACATTATCGTGAAAACCTTGATTACTAAGGTGGAGCCAGATGCAGAAGTTAAGCAATCCATGAATGAAATCAATGCGGCGCAACGCAAACGGGTAGCAGCGCAAGAATTGGCAGAAGCCGATAAGATTAAAATTGTCACTGCAGCTGAAGCCGAAGCAGAAAAAGACCGCCTTCATGGTGTGGGGATTGCCCAACAACGTAAGGCGATTGTGGATGGATTGGCAGAATCTATCACCGAACTCAAGGAAGCCAATGTTGGCATGACAGAAGAACAAATCATGTCCATCCTTTTGACCAACCAGTATTTGGATACCTTGAACACCTTTGCCTCTAAAGGAAATCAAACCATCTTTTTACCAAATACTCCAAATGGTGTGGATGATATCCGTACACAAATCTTGTCAGCTCTTCGCGCTGAGAAGAAATAATAGACTAAAGAGCTTGGCAACAGGCTCTTTTTGCATTGCGTTTATTAAGAAAAACAAAAAATATTGATATACATTTATACTCAATGAAAA
>NZ_VMLT01000013.1:0-30655 GCF_013276815.1 Streptococcus sp. 1055
CAAAACACCGTTTTGAGGTTGTAGATGAAACTGACGAAGTCAGCTCAAAACACCGTTTTGAGGTTGTAGATGAAACTGACGAAGTCAGTAACCATACCTACGGCAAGGCGAAGCTGACGTGGTTTGAAGAGATTTTTGGAAAGTATTAACACCTACAGACAAGCCTAACGATAGCAAGAACTACCCTACTCGATAGGTATCGGCTTTTGCTTTCTGAAAAAAATTATTTTAAGCAATTTGACAAAGCTAGCAACAAAAAATTCTATAAATATTTCCATGATAAAACGCATAGTATCAAGTCTTCTTAATCCCCTGATACTATGCGTGTTTGTGATTTTTAAGATTTTGTGCCTAGAGTCGACTCCTTATTTTAGATATTTGAAAGGAATCTCACTCCCACAGAGCCAGTTATAAACCTGGTCATTGACAAAAACATTCATGGCTTCGTGGGCATACTCAGGCATGATGCGATAAGCCTTATCGCAGATCAAACGATTGTAAATCGCAAACTGGGTAATGGGATAGCAAACATCGTCGTCCAAGCCCGTAATCATCTTAACCTCACCTTGGATACGATGGGCAAGATTTTTGACATCGATATAGGCAAGGGTCGCCATGATTTCCTCCTCTGTTTCATGAAAAGGATCGTGGAACTTGAAATAACGGAAAAGTTCATCATAGGCCTCACTAGTATTGCCAATCTCAATCACCCGTCTGAAGTCTGACAAGAAGGGATAGATGGAAACTGTTTTCTGAATTCGAGGATTGAGCGCTGCTGCAACCAAAGCTAGAGCACCACCTTGAGAGGCACCATAGCTAGAAAGACGCTTCTCATCTACCTCAGGCAGATTAGCAATAATTTCAACCAACTGGTAAATGTCCAGATAAACATCCTTATAAAAGAGGTGATCCCGACCCTCCACAGCACCACGGATAATATGTCCCTTAACCGTATTTCCTAGAGGAGAACGCAAACCGTCTTGTGAATAGCCCGACTGGCCTCGAACATCCATGGAAACAACACCGTAACCAGCTACGGTGAAGCCCAGCATGTCGGCCCAATCCCAACCACGTCCCATATAACCATGGAAATGGAAGATTAGCGGAACCTTCTCCTCACTCTTTGGAAGAACGACGCGTGCATAGACCTTGCCTTCATTGCTTCCTTCAAAGGTTAGTTCATAGCACTTGACTTGAGGAATGTGGAAATCTCTTTCCTCCAAGTGGTAGGCTGGAAGCGTGGAAACTTTTTTCACTTCCTCATCCCAGAAAGCATCAAAATCTTCCGGAACCTCGTCCCTGCCTTTATAAGTCTTCATTTCTTCTAACAAAGCTGGATTTTTCATAGCATGCTCCTTTTATTTTGTAATCGCTACCACAACTGTAGCACATCTAAGAAAGCAATGCAAGAAAGAAGGATAAATAGAAAGTGAATTTAGCTTTTCCTCCTTCAAGCCTATTGACTGAAAGTAGTTTTAGAAACGAAAAAAGAGCATTTCGCTCTTCTTCCTTTATTCAATCTTAGTTTTTTGCTTCTTTCTTTTGGAAAGTAGTTTGGTAATTTACTTTAATCGTTACTGTCATATGAGAGTCCTCGTTTCTTTTTGATGACTCTAGTATAAGGGTCAAACCTGAAAGCTAGCTTAAGTTTTCCTTAGAGAAAGCTTAATCCAGATGTTCTTTCTTTTCCAAATGAAGGGCAATCATGCGCCACTCTGGATCCTCTTGCCAGCCTTCAATAGAACTAATGTAGCTAGCAACCTTTCTGGCTTCTTCTAAAATCGGAAAATCTTCGATAATATCAGCTACTTGAAACTCTGGGAGTCCTGACTGTCTGGTTCCAAAAATTTCACCTGAACCACGCATTTTCAAATCTTCTTCGGCCAGGACAAATCCATTGGTCGTTTCTGTCATGATGCGCATGCGGTCGTTCCCAGAATCAGTCTTGGGATTGGCAACGAGAACAGCATAGGACTGCTTGTCCCCCCGACCGACACGACCTCTAAGCTGGTGAAGCTGACTGAGACCGAAACGGTCGGCATCCATGATAATCATGACCGTAGCATTAGGAACGTTGACCCCAACCTCGATAACCGTCGTCGAAACCAGAATATCCGTCTTTCTCTCTTTGAAATCCTGCATGATCTGGTCTTTTTCGTCACTCTTCATCTTACCATGTAGAAGAGCCACTTCTGCCTTACCTGCAAAATGAGCCGTCAGCTCTTCTGATAAGGCAATGGCATTTTTCAAATCTAGAGCTTCTGATTCTTCAATCAAAGGAGAGATGACATAGGCTTGAGAACCTTTTTGGATTTCCCCCTCTAACCAAGTCAAAACCTGAGCTAGTTGCTCATGTTTGATCCAGCGCGTCACAATAGGCTTCCGACCTGCTGGCATCTGGTCGATAATGGAAACATCCATATCTCCAAAGGCTGTGATGGCAAGCGTCCGTGGAATGGGAGTCGCCGTCATCATGAGGACATCTGGATTGTCGCCTTTTTCCCGTAAAATACGCCTTTGCCCCACACCAAAACGGTGTTGCTCATCGATGATAATCAAACCAAGACGAGCATACTCCACCCCATCCTGAATCAGAGCGTGGGTTCCGATAATCAAATCAGCCTCACCCTTAGCAATAGTCTCCGAGACTTCTCTCTTTTCTGCAGCTTTTAAGGAACCTGTCAAGAGAGCCAGTTTTAGGTCTGGAAAGAGACTCTGTAGACTCTCAAAATGTTGCTCTGCAAGGATTTCTGTTGGCACCATGAGGGCTGCTTGATAGCCAGCTGTCACCGCCGCAAACATGGCCAAGCCAGCGACCACCGTTTTTCCGCTCCCCACATCCCCTTGTAGGAGACGATTCATGTGGTGGTCGGACTTCATATCGGTTAAAATTTCCAGCAAACTTTTTTCTTGAGCTGGGGTCAAGGAAAAAGGTAGATTTTCTTTAACTACTGTCACTTTTTCCTGAGACCAATTCAGAACCAGACCACTTCCCTGAACTCTATTTTCAGACTTGAGCGTCTGCAATTGCATTTGAAAATAAAAGAGTTCCTCAAATTTGATACGGCGAAGAGCCTGCTTGTATTCTGCCAAATCCTTGGGGAAATGCATGGCACGAACAGCCTGACAACGGGACATGAGTTTGTATTTGTCTAGTAAAGACTGGGGCAGATTTTCTTCTATCAAGAGGTCCAGTCCCTGATCAAAGGCTGTCTTGATAACTTTGACCAGACTGGCCTGACTGATTCCCTGAGCCAAGCGATAGACAGGTTGGAGATCATCTTCCACCTGAGCCAGGACCTTCATCCCAGTCAGACTAGCCTTGGCACGGTCCCATTTTCCAAAGACAGCAAGAGTTGCTCCCAACTCTATCTTATCAGCCAGATAGGGCTGGTTAAAGAAGTTCACCGCAAAAACGACTTCTCCCTGCTTGAGGCTAAAGCGCAGACGATTGCGCTTGAAACCATAATACTGGACACTGGCAGGAGTCACTACTTGTCCAGACAGAACTGCCTTTTCTCCGTCTTCCAGCTCCAGCACTTGCTTGGTTTTGAAATCTTCATATCTGAAAGGAAAGTAAAGCAAGAGGTCTTGCAAGTTTTCAATTCCTAGTTTGGCGTATTTTTCTGCTGACTTTGGTCCCACACCAGGTAAGACATGCAAGGGTTGATGTAGATTCATGCTCCACTCCTTTCTTTTCTAATCATATTCTCTCGGAATGCGGTCGCTGAGAAGACAAACCACCTCATAGTTAATAGTCCCACGGTAGGACGCTACCTGAGTTGCAGTGATTTCCTTATCCCCATTGGAGCCAATCAAGGTTACCTTGGTTCCGAGTGGGTAAGGCTTAGGCAATCGAATAGTGATTTGGTCCATCGAAACCCTGCCGACAATTGGGCAAGCTTGGTCATCTACCAAGACAGAGAAATTTTCCATGTCTCTTGTCCATCCATCTGCATAGCCGATTGGCACGGTCGCGATGACCTGCTCGCTATCTGCCTGATAGGTCGCCCCGTAGCCCATGCAAGCTCCAGCTGAAACTGTCTTGACATGAACCAGAGCAGACTCCAAGGTCAAGGCTGGAATCAAGTCATAGGGTAAATCCAAGACCTCTCCGCTAGGATTAAGACCATACATGGCATCTCCCATACGGATCGCATTAAAAATAGTCTCTGCATGCCAAAGGGTCGTTGCCGAATTACTGGCATGAACCAGCTCTGGAAGACCTTTCATACTTGATAGAATGGTTTTAAACCGTTCTAACTGGGCATTAAAATAGTCATCTGATTCCTCATCAGCAGTCGCAAAGTGGGTAAAGATTCCTTCAACACGAACACCGTGTTGTTGGAGCAAGTCTTGAGCCTGATCAGCCTCACTAGCCTCTCTAAAACCAATCCGTCCCATCCCTGAGTCAATCTTGAGGTGAACTGTCAATCCAGTTAGGTCCGCTTCCTTATCTAAGAGTGCTTGAATCCACTCCAGTCCAGCCACTGTCAAGGTGATGTCATATTCTTTAGCTAGAGCAACAACTTCTAGCTCAGAAACTCCTAAAATGAGGATTGGCTTGCTGAGTCCAGCTTGTCTGAGTTCAATAGCTTCATCAATATTGGAAACGCAGAAGCCATCGACATCATCTTGAATCGCATTGGCAACAGCTACTGCCCCATGCCCATAGGCATTGGCTTTGACCACTGCCCACTTGAGTGTCCCCTCAGGGATATGAGCCCCCATTTGCTGAATATTGTGTCGAATAGCTCCCAGATGAATCAGAGCCTTGGTTGGTCTATGCGGACTAGCTTTCATGATTTTCCTCCAAAATGACACTGGCTGTCACAAACTGATCGGTATGGCTGATAGATAGCCAAATCTTTCCTGAAAATGGTGACTGACTAAAATAAGGCGCCCCGCGTTCATTGTTTAAGACTTCTAAATCCTGAAAACCGAGCTTGCCAATTCCCGTTCCCATGGCCTTGGAAAAGGCTTCTTTAGCCGACCAGCGACCAGCCAAATATTCGATTTGCCTGCGCCCTTTAAGACTGTTAAACCGTTCCATTTCCTTGGCTGTCAGCACGCGCTTGGCAAAGCCTTCATGTCGTGCAGCCGCTCTTTCTATAGAAGCCAATTCTTCGATGTCAATTCCGTGTCCAACTATCATTCTCATCAAAAGGAGTTGAGATTCCCCAACTCCATCCTTTTCACTTATTCTGCCAAGGTAGCATAGATTTCTTCTACCAAAGCCTCTGTATTTTCCCAACCTAGGCAAGGATCTGTAATAGAGCAGCCAAAGACCTCTGGTTGGTTTTGACGACCATCTGCTAGGTAAGATTCAATCATAAATCCTCGAACTGTCTTTTTAATTTTCTCATTCCAATCACGATTTTGCAAGGTCTGGCGAACAATTCGAATCTGCTCCATATACTGCTTGCCTGAGTTATCATGGTTGGTATCAATGAGGATAAAGGGATTTTCAAGTCCCATGGTTTCATAGCGTTCAATGGCTTGGAGTAGGTTTTCATAGTAGTAATTCGGCATATAATTGCCATACTCGTTAACTGCTCCACGGAGGATGACATGGGACAAAGGATTACCTGAAGTCTCAACTTCCTGCCCATGATAAAGGAAGGTTTGCTTATTTTGAGCAGCATAGATGGCGTTAAACATAACACCCAAATTTCCTGAGGTTGGATTTTTCATCCCTACTGGTGCATCAATCCCAGAAGCCACAAAGCGGTGCTCTTGGTCTTCCACAGAACGAGCTCCAACAGCATGGTAGCTGACCAAGTCATCCACCAAAATTAGATTTGACGGATAAAGCATCTCATCTGCCGTCGTCAAACCAGTCTCTGTAATCACTCGGTAGTGCAACTGGCGCACAGCCTGCAAACCGTTAATCAGGCTTGGAGCCTTAGAAGTGTCTGGCTGGTGAACCAACCCTTTATAGCCGTCTCCGTTGGTACGCGGCTTAGCAGTATACACGCGCATAACCATGAAAATCTTGTCCGCTACCTTCTTTTGCAAGGCTGACAAGCGGCGGGCATATTCCAAGACAGCTTCTTCATTATCAGAAGAGCAAGGACCAATTACCAAAAGGAGACGGTCATCTTCCCCTGAAATAATGTCTGCCAATTCCCTGTCACGGCTTTCCTTGAGTCTCAAGGCTTCCGCAGACAATTGGGTTTCAGCCTTAATGACTTCCATATCGATTTCTTGACCTTTTTCAATAAATGCCATCTTATTCTCCTAACGTTTTGTAAATTTCTCTGACAAGAGCTTCTGTGTTATCCCAACCCAAGCAAGGGTCTGTGATAGACTTACCAAATACTTCTGGCTCATTTTGTCGACCATCTTCCAGATAAGACTCAATCATAAAACCACGAACGAACTGCTTAATTTTTTCATTCCAAGCACGGTTAATCAAGGTCTGGCGGACAATTCGGATCTGTTCAATATACTGCTTACCAGAATTGTCATGATTGGTATCAATGATGATAAAAGGATTTTCCAAGCCCATTTTCTCATACTGGGCAATGGTATCAATTAAATTGTCATAATAGTAGTTGGGAATATTGTTACCATACTCATTAAGAGCACCACGAAGAATAGCGTGTGAAAGCGGGTTCCCAGTTGTTTCTACTTCTTTTCCTAAGAAAAGGAAACTTTGTTTGTTTTGAGCAGCATAAATCCCATTAAACATGACATTGAGATTTCCAGAGGTTGGATTTTTAAAACCAGTAGAAAATCCTGCCCCACTTGCCACAAAGCGGTGTTGCTGGTCTTCAACTGAACGGGCACCAACTGCCATGTAAGAAATCAAATCATCTACAAGCGGCAGATTTTCAGGATAAAGCATTTCATCAGCAGTTGTCATCCCTGTTTCTGTGATGACACGATAGTGAAGATGGCGAACGGCTTTGATTCCATTGATAAGACTAGGCGCTTCTGTCGCGTTAGGCTGGTGAATCAAGCCCTTATAGCCATCTCCGTTGGTACGGGGTTTGGCAGTATAAACACGCATAACCATAAAGATACGATCTGCCACTTCTTCTTGTAGGACTGCCAAACGCTTAGCGTATTCAAGGACAGCTTCTTCGTTGTCAGATGAGCACGGACCGATTACCAAGAGAATCCGCTGGTCTTCTCCACGCATGATGGCTTCTAGCTCTTGATCGCGCTGTGATTTTCTCTCCAAAGCTTGGCCTTCTAATTTTGATAAGGCACGAACTTCTTCGATATTTATTTTAGGACTTTTTGCTGTAAATACCATAAGTCATCTCCTTATAAAGCAAACGGATACCAAGTAAAAATTTACTTTTCACAAGATATCCGCCTCTAAACTATCTCATTTTATTGTCTTTTACCGTGACAATTTTTAAACTTCTTACCAGAACCACATGGGCAAAGTTGATTGCGTCCAATCTGGCTCAAATCCAAATCTTCTGGCATACTTGCTTGGTGAGCAGCGATATTGCGAGTCGCTGTTGTACTGATATGGCGTTCTGCCTGTGGTCTTTCTTGTTCATGAATTTGTGCTTTCATCATCAAGCGTGTCACATCAAACTCAATCGAACCAATCATATCATTAAACATACGGAAACCTTCTGCCTGATACTCAACAACAGGGTTGTTCTGAGCATAACCACGAAGTCCAACCGCGTTACGCAATTGATCAAGGGCATCGATATGATCTGTCCACTTGTTATCCACCACTCGTAGAATCAAAACTTTTTGGAATTCTTTAACTGCTTCTTCATCGCGTAGTTTTGAAACCTGACTATCATAAACCTTCAAGGCACGTTGAAAAAGCTCTTCCTTGATGGCCTTATCAGACAAGCCTGACAAATCTTCCATCGTAATAGAATCTTCTGGAAGCAAGTTGTACTTAGCAAAGTTCAAAATTGCTTCAAGTTTTTCATCTTGTTTGGCACGCGCATGACCATCGACGACACGTTCAATCGTGCGTTTGTGCATAGCCTGAATTTCAGGTGCCAAGTCACGGTCTGCAGTGATGACATCGTAACGTTGAGCATAGATAATCTCACGTTGTTCACGCATGACATCGTCGTATTGAAGGACTTGTTTACGGGTATCGTAGTTATTTCCTTCGACACGTTTCTGAGCTGCCTCAACCTGACGCGTCAACATACGAGACTCAATGGCCTCTTCAGACATATTCAAGCGTTCAAATATGCCTTTCAAGCGTTCAGAACCAAAACGTTTCATCAAATCATCTTCAAGAGAGAGGTAGAATTGTGACTCACCTGGATCTCCTTGACGACCTGAACGTCCACGAAGCTGGTTATCGATACGACGACTTTCATGACGTTCTGTACCAATCACACAAAGTCCTCCAAGTTCACGAACACCTTCACCAAGCTTGATGTCGGTACCACGACCCGCCATGTTGGTTGCGATGGTAACGGCACCACGTTGACCAGCATTCATGATGATTTGGGCTTCTCTATAGTGATTTTTGGCATTCAAGACTTCGTGAGGAACACCAGCTGCGACCAATTTCTTAGAAATGTAGTCACTAGTTTCAACCGCTACTGTACCAACCAAGACAGGCTGACCCTTTTGGTAACGAGCCTTAACGTCTTCGACAACCGCTTTAAACTTAGATTCGATACTTGCATAAAGAAGGTCTGAGTGGTCAATCCGTTGAACAGGACGGTTTGTTGGGATTGGAATAACACGAATGTTGTAGATTTCACGGAATTCTTCTTCCTCAGTCTTACCTGTCCCCGTCATACCAGACAATTTCTTGTACATACGGAAAAGGTTTTGATACGTGATTGAGGCAGATGTCTTGGTTTCATCCTGGATTGGCACACCTTCTTTGGCTTCAATAGCTTGGTGCAAGCCATCAGAATAACGACGACCTTCCATGGTACGACCTGTAAATTGGTCGACAATCAAGATTTCTTGCTCTTCGCTCACCACATAGTCAATATCGAGAAGCATGATGTAGTTGGCACGAAGGGCATTATCGATAAAGTGAGTAAGAGCTACGTTTTCGATGTCATAGAGATTTTCAAGCTTGAAGTAGCTTTCAGCCTTGTCAATCCCTGAATCAGACAAACCAATAGTCTTAGACTGCACATCGATGATGTAGTCGTCTTTGTCCAAAGATTTTACATAGTGGTCTGCCATATGGTAGAGCTGACTGGTTTCAACTGCATTAGCACCTGATACGATCAAAGGTGTACGGGCCTCGTCAATCAAGATAGAGTCAACCTCATCGACCAAGGCATAGTTAAGCGGACGTTGTACCATGTTTTCAGCACGAACGACCATGTTATCACGTAGGTAGTCAAATCCGATTTCTGAGTTGGTTGAGTAGGTAATGTCACACTCATAGGCTTCTTTTTTCTCCATTGGAGATTTGGCAGCCAAGTTAATCCCTACTGACAAACCAAGCCATGAGTACAATTCACCCATCTCAGTCGCGTCACGTTCTGATAGGTATTCGTTAACCGTAACTACGTGAACCCCTTTGCCTGAAAGGGCATTGAGGTATACCGGCATAGTCGCAGTCAAGGTTTTCCCTTCCCCTGTACGCATCTCTGGCACGTCACCATGGTGAAGAACGATTCCCCCCATGACCTGAACCTTATATGGGAAGAGACCTAGGACACGTTTGGCACCCTCACGGACAACCGCAAATGCTTCATAAAGCAATGAATCCAGCGATTCTCCATTTTGATAACGTTCTTTAAATTCAACTGTTTTTGCTTTTAGTTGGTCATCAGTCAAAGCAGCCATTTGGTCTTCGTATTTGAAAACCTTGTCAGCCATCTTTTCCAGACGACGGATTTCTCCTTTATCATTTTCGATAATTGTTTTTAAAATATTAGCCATGTTTTTCCTTACTTTAAATTCCGAATATTTTAGAATGTTCTTTTAATTTTAGCACAATTACTGATTATTTTCAAGGAAGAATCCCCATTTTGAAAAGGAAAAAGAGGCTAGTTTTCAAGCTAACCTCTCTGACTTTTATGATACTTTAATTGCCAAGAATCGGCAAAATGGCAAATAGGATAAATAGATTTATCCAAAAAGAAAGACAACAGATAAGTCCAAAAAGAAAGACAACAGATAAGTCCAAAAACAAAGAGACTGACTTTCTTGGACAGCAAGGCCATCAAAATGGACAGAATTCCAAAAACTAGTAAAACTTTCTGCATGATTAAGAGATTGATAGATATTCCCAGAACTGGTTTATCCCAAGGAAGAAAGAAGAAAGCCAGCCAGATCAGCAGAACTAAACCAATATAGACCTTAGAATAGCGTGTAATAAATGATTTTAGATGTGCCATAAGCCACCTCCTAAGCTTGTATATCTTTTGAATACTGTATATGCCCATTTTCGACAACTAATACATCTGTACAAAGGTCTGAAATATCTTCCGATATGTGTGATGTCAGGATAACCAGACCATTTTCTTTTTTAAGGTAAGATAAAATGACCTGTTTGGTTAACCTCACACTCTTCTCATCCAAAGCATTCATGGGTTCATCGAGAAAGAGTATAGATGGTTCGGCAATAAAGGCTTGAATCAAAGCCATTTTTTGTTTCGTTCCTAAGGATAAATGACGGTACTCAACGTCTTCAAATTCCTGTAAATCATAATATTGGATCCAATCGGCAATTCTTTTTTCCGTAACTTTAGATGAAAAATACCTCAACAATTCCAAATTTTCTCTAAGGGATAAATGAGATAAAAACTCGACTTTTTCAATTAAAACCCCTGCATCCTGAATATAATGATTTTTTATCCCGTAGACTTCCCCATCTTGAAGAACTTTTCCTTTGTCAAGCTTAATATAACCAGCAAGTGCCTTTAAAAGAACCGTCTTGCCAGATCCATTATCACCTTTAAGGCCATAAATTTTTCCTGATTGAAAGACCAGATTTAACTCATTTAAAATAGGTCTTTTCCCATAAATTTTCTGTCCATTTATAATTTCAAGTCTCATCGTTTATCCTTTCTTAAATTTCTCTTCCAAGCGACTAACAATCAAGATAACTAATAAACTTAAGAGTCCTAAATACACTGTTACAATATGATCCATCATCCATTCTTGTCCCACAAATGCTAAAAAATAGAGAAAAAAGGAAAAACCAGCGCCCGCACTAATCAGTGCTATCAGATAAGACAGTAGCAAGTACAACATCATTAACTGAGCAAGTAAAAAGAAAAGTACGACTGTTTTGAAATGAATTCCTAGAGGAAGTAAACCAAGGAACCAGACAAATAAATCTTGAGTAAAAAATTTAGAGATGACAACCAATCGTTTCCTTGTATAATCGAAAAAGGAGCTTGATTGATAGCGAATCAAGTGATGGTAATGGTCTGCCAAATCAGTTTCAAGCAAAATAACAGAGAGCCATCCTACCATGAAAAGCGAAAGGTTTAACAAGAGTTTGGGGATTTCTAAATTCACTTCAGAATAGTCATTATAGGAAAAGATTGAAATCAATTCTCTCTTGAAAAAGAGAAAAACATCCTGCTTTTGAACCGCTGTTGACAATAGATAGTTTATCAAAATCATCATCAGAACTATACGAAGTAGTAAAACGATCTTTCTCTTTAGCAAAATATTGTTAAAATTCTTAAACATTATCTTCATATTTTTCAAGCACCATATAGGGGACAATATAAAGGATATAAGGAGTAAAGAGTTTCATCAAACTGACATCCCCATAGCTAGCTTGCATCAAACTCGTCATAGGAACCATATAGTAAGGCAAGGCACTATAGAGTAACATAGAACCAAGCCAAAGAAACATCAAATAGGCAATTGCCGAACGAGTCACATTCCCTAAATAATCAACTATTTTTAAAAAATAGACTGCATTGATGAAAATACCGATTAGTAGGACACAAGTAAAGAACAAATAGCTTGTTATCTCTCCATCTAGGAGCCTTTGTAAACTACTCCCATCAGAAAATAGAGAATTCCATTCAAGAGGAGAAAAAGTCCCAAAGAAATAAGTTAAAATTGCAATTATCAGCACAGTCACTAAATATATCACACAAGGGATACTTGCAACTTGCAAAGTCAACTTTCTTTTTACCCCTTGATAACTCACTTCTCTTCCAATACTCAATCGTAAAACTTTATTTTTCAGCTCAATATATTGAAAACCTAGCAAAACAATGATGATTGGAATAATAAATGATTGATAAAAACCTAGATTGAACTGGAGAATACGAAAATCTAATGCTGATTTTAATAAGTCATTTTTAATTGCTTGTCCATCGAATTTAGCTAGATCGGGCGCATGAATATCAAAAAAGAAATAAGTCATCAAAACATCACGATAAACCAAAGCAAGAAAAAGCAAAGTAAGCAAGACATAAACAAATTTATGCCTTGCCAAAGTTAAGAGAGGAATCTTCATAAGCCACCTCCTATTAAAAAACCGATATAAATCAATGCCTCCCCGCTTTAGACTTCCCTAACTCCTTTCTTAGTCTAAGCATTTTTTTGAAACAAGAATAAGTTAACCTATTCAGACCAATAGCTAGCAGAATAAAAAGAAACCAAATGCCCCATAACTTGATATCTGTCAAATTTCTCAAGACGATATTGAAAAACAGAACTGAAATAACTGTCCAAGCAAGGCTAAAAAGAGCATAGAGGGGGATGTAAAACCAGTAAAAATAGTAAAAAATTGGGAAAAATTTACTTTCTCTATTATCCTTTTCAATCCAATTGAAAAAGTAAAACCAGGGCAATAAGATTATAAATTTAAACAAATGTTTCATCGATACCTCCTTTTTGATAGCGTTTTCTATTATTTTATTATATCAAAAAAATCTGGAAATGTCATTCCAGATTCTACTTTTTATTTGCGTTTTCTTGCGATGAGATGAATCGGTGTTCCCTCAAAAACAAAGGCCTTGCGGATTTGATTTTCCAAGAAACGCAGGTAAGAAAAGTGCATGAGTTCTTCTTCATTGACAAAGATGACAAAGGTTGGTGGTTTGGTTGCCACTTGGGTCGCATAGAAAATCTTGAGACGTTTTCCTTTGTCTGTCGGTGTTGGGTTGATGGCAATGGCATCCATGATGACATCGTTCAAGACAGCTGATGGAATACGTGTATTTTGACTTTCGCTGATTTGCTTAATCATCTCAGGAAGTTTGTGGAGACGTTGCTTGGTCAAAGCGGATACAAAGATAATCGGTGCGTAAGGCAGGTATTGGAACTGCTCACGGATATCTTCTTCCCAGTTTTTCATAGTGTGGTTATCTTTTTCAAGCGTATCCCACTTGTTGACCACGATAATCATCCCTTTACCAGCTTCATGGGCAAATCCTGCGATACGCTTGTCGTACTCACGAATGCCTTCTTCCGCATTGATGACCATCAAGACCACATCTGAACGGTCAATAGCACGCATGGCACGCATAACAGAGTATTTCTCGGTATTTTCATAAACCTTACCAGACTTACGCATACCAGCCGTATCAATCATGGTAAACTCTTGACCATCTGTATCTGTAAAGTGGGTATCAATGGCATCACGAGTTGTTCCAGCAACAGGACTAGCAATAACACGGTCTTCGCCCAAGATAGCATTGATCAAACTTGATTTTCCAACGTTTGGACGACCAATCAGGCTAAACTTAATGACATCTGGATTTTCTTCTTCATATTCATTTGGAAGGTTTTCCACAATCGCATCTAGTACATCCCCTGTACCGATACCATGGACAGATGAGATAGGCAGTGGTTCACCCAAACCGAGGGCATAGAAATCATAGATATCATTTCGCATCTCAGGGTTGTCCACCTTGTTAACTGCGAGGATAACTGGTTTGTGGGTCTTATAAAGCTTACGGGCTACGTATTCGTCCGCATCGGTAATTCCTTCCTTACCAGACACGACAAAGACGATAACATCGGCTTCTTCCATGGCAATTTCTGCCTGGTGCTTGATTTGTTCCATGAAAGGAGCATCGACATCATCGATTCCTCCTGTATCAATCATGCTAAAGGAACGATTGAGCCACTCACCCGTTGCATAGATACGGTCACGTGTCACTCCTTCGACATCCTCTACAATGGAGATTCGCTCACCAGCGATCCGATTAAATAGGGTTGATTTCCCAACATTGGGACGTCCTACAATGGCAATAGTTGGTAGGGCCATAATTTCTCACTTTCTACAATAATTTCTTCTGTTCAAGATTTTTTCTAGTTGAGCTTGGTTCAGCTTGACCAAACTGTTCTGCTAGGCGCTGACTCCAGCTTGTGGTCGCACGCGCCCCAGCATAGTCAGCCTGTACACGGTCATAAGCCTCAATCACATCAACTGTTTGTTCCTGATATTCTTCCTCAAACACCACTTGATTCAATGGCAAGCGAGGTTTAACTTCATGTTCTTGATTTGGCACACCCAGTGCCATCCCAAAAACAGGATAGGTGTAGTCAGGCAGGTTAAAGAGCTCTGCCACTTCTTCTGATTTGTAACGCACCAAGCCAATAATGACACCACCATAGCCCAAGCTTTCAGCTGCCAGCAGGGCATTTTGACCAGCAAGAGCCGCATCGACTGAACTAATCAAGAGACCTTCTACACCTTGGGGTTGGAATGAATCGGTATGAAGCTGGGCTCCCTTTTCTGCTCGGTTCAAGTCTCCGACAAAGAGAAGGAAAACAGCAGACTGGCGAATAGCTTCTTGAGGTACCAATTCATACAGAGCATCTTTCTTTTCTTGACTTCGTACCACAATCACAGAGTAGGATTGGAAATTCTTCCAAGATGATGCCATCTGGGCTGCTGTCAAAATCTCATTTAAGTCTACTTGGGGAATTTCTTGCTCTTTAAACCTGCGCACTGAAGTATGAGCCTTCATCAATTTAATGGTTTCTGTCATCGACGGTTTACTCCTTCTAAACGAGTCTCCTCAGCCAAATAACGGATGCGTTCCATGACCCGTCTGGCTTCCCAGGTTTCGTCATTTCCATGTTTCACTTTCGCAAAATGCTTCTCCAAATCTTCAAAGTTGAAGTTGGATGTGAAAAAGGTCGGTAAATTTTCCTGCATCCTATATTGGAGAATGACCTGCAGGATTTCGTCACGCACCCAAACGGTTGATTGCTCGGCGCCAATATCATCTAAAATCAGGACCTCAGACAGCTTAATCTCATCCACCAAGGTCTTAACATTGCCATCACTGATAGCATTTTTGACATCAATGACAAAGCTAGGATAGTGGAGGAGAGTTGATGAAACACCACGTTTTTCTGATAAATCATGAGCTAAGGCCGCCACCATGAAACTTTTACCCACACCAAAGTCTCCATATAAGTAAAGACCTTTTCGAATAGCTGGATATTGCTCCACGAAGGCTAGTAGCTTTTCAAAAACTGGTAAGCGCCCCAAATCATCCAAGTCAACTTGAGCCAAACTAGCTTTCTTGAGACTGGCTGGTAGATTGATTAGCTTGAGACGGTTCTTAATAGCCGCTTCTTTTTCAGCCGCGATTAGCTCAGGAGTTTCTTCATAAGAAACATCCGCATAGCCATGATTCATAACCAAAATCGGCTTGTAGCCTTTGGCAATATAATCCGTATCACCACGGAGAAACTTGTCGCGCTCGGTGATGTACTGATTAAACTTGGAGATACTGCGATTCAATTCCTCTGGGGTCAAGGATTCTTGCTGGATAAAGGCCGCAACATCAGGGTCCTTCATGATTTTCTGGACCAAATCTTGATAATGAAAACGGCTAGGTTGACGCTTGAGTACGTCTCCGACACTTTCCATCTAATCTCCTCCTTTTTCTAATCGAGCTAATAGTTCTTGTTTCTTACGTTCTAGTTCCAGACGAGTTTCCTCGCTGGTTTCATTTTTATAATCTGGATTGCTCCACTTGGGTACATTGGACTTGGCAGGACTAGGGGTACTGCTTTTTTGAGCCTGATTCTTCTGCCCACGCTCACGGATTCGCAAGACTGCCTCTTCTGCCGAATGAATCTTTTGATAGGCATAATCATTAGCCACCTTCATGGCATATTTCTCATTGATGTTTGCCGAATCCACCTTATTAAAGGTCAATAAGAGAATGATATTGATGATTTCGTCCAGCAAGCCCAAACCAGCCATCTGTTGCAAGAGTTCTCTTTCTGTTTGGGTGATGGTTCCCTTGCGTGTTTGCTTGATTTCTGCCAAGAACTGCAGGGCAGTTTTACTTTTGGCCTCTTTGATAATGGTTGTTTCCTTAGGACTAAAGTCAGAGGAAACAGGTTTTTGAGCGATTTTTTCCCGCATGCGTTTGGTTGAAATGACTTGGGAAACAGCTGTTGACTTAGCCAATTGATAAGTTTCAAACCAAGTCCATTTCTTCTCCTCGGCAATGGCAAAGAGGTTTAAGACATCGGACTGCTCATCCGCAAAGCGAAGCCCATCTCGAGCCATAAGCTGACGAAAATGATCCAAGTCAAAATCGTTGGCCACTTTCTTCTTGAGACTAAGGTCTTCTTGACTTCCCAGTTCTGCTAAGTCTGGAAAGACTTGATTGAGTGAGACAGGTATTTCTTCACCCTCAGCACTTTCATCTTTCAAATCCTCCACAGCGGCATCACCAATCTTCTTCTCCAAAAGTCTGCGATACACAGGATGCTCCAAGAAATCTTGACTTGAAAGAGGAGCATGGAGGGCTAGCTGATAAACATCCCCCTTTTGATAGAGGGTTAAGAGATTAAAAGCCGATAAGATTTTCAAGGATTTTAAAAATCTGTCCATCCCAAAGTTGAGATGGTTGAGAATACTTGAAAAGAGATATTCCTTTCTGCCATTATCCCAAAAACTGATTGTATAAAGATAAAGGCTCAGTGCCTCCTGACCGATAATCGGGAGGTAGCACTGTACCAGAGATGAGGTATCTTGCGACACCCGATTATTCTTTAGATAAGAAAAACGGTCAATTGGCTTCATTTATCTTTCCTTTTTCTTTTTAGAGGACTGGGTGATTTGTTGGAGCAGACTCTCTAACTCACTGACATCCTTAAAACTACGATAGACACTAGCAAAACGTACATAGGTAATCTCGTCCAATTCAGCCAACTCCTCCATGACGAGTGACCCAATGTCCTCACTTTGAATTTCATTTTCATTTCGACCACGGAGTTTCTGTTCGATACGATTGACTACCATGTTGATTTCATCACTTGACACAGGACGTTTCTGGGCTGAGCGGATAATCCCATTAAAGATTTTATCTCTGGAGAATTGTTCCCGTGTGCCATCTTTTTTAACAACCACTAAGGTTCTTTCTTCTACCCGTTCGTAGGTTGTAAAACGGTGTTGGCATTCGTCGCACTCACGTCTTCTACGAATGGTGTTCCCTTCTTCTGCTTGGCGACTATCGATAACACTTGACTTGGTAGCCCCACATTTTGGACAACGCATCCTTTCCCTCCTTATCGTTTTCTTTTCATTATACCATTTTTTAAACGATTCCCAAAACAATTCTTCTTTTTGCTTGACAAGTTTTTTGTTTTGTTGTATTATTTAATTAAGACAAAAGGGTAAGAGAAAGGAGACTAAGATGTCCTGGACATTTGACAACAAAAAACCCATCTATTTACAGATTATGGAGAAAATCAAGCTTCAGATTGTTTCCCATACACTGGAACCCAATCAACAACTTCCAACCGTGAGGGAGCTAGCTAGTGAGGCTGGTGTCAATCCCAATACCATCCAAAGAGCCTTATCAGACCTTGAACGAGAAGGATTTGTCTACAGCAAGCGAACAACTGGACGATTTGTGACTAAGGATAAGGAGCTAATCGCCCAGTCACGCAAACAATTATCAGAAGAAGAATTGGAACACTTCGTTTCCTCCATGACCCATTTTGGCTATGAAAAAGAAGAACTACCAGGCGTAGTCAGTGATTATATTAAAGGAGTTTAAGCCTATGTCATTACTAGCATTTGAAAATGTATCCAAATCATATGGAGCAACACCAGCCCTTGAAAATGTTTCTCTTGACATTCCAGCTGGAAAAATTGTCGGCCTTCTTGGGCCAAACGGCTCAGGAAAAACAACCCTGATTAAACTAATTAATGGCCTCTTACAACCAGATCAAGGACGTGTCCTCATCAACGACATGGACCCAAGCCCAGCAACCAAGGCCGTTGTAGCTTATTTGCCTGATACGACCTATCTCAATGAGCAAATGAAGGTCAAAGAAGCCCTAACCTACTTCAAGACCTTCTATAAAGATTTCAATCTTGAACGCGCCCATCATCTACTTGCAGACCTCGGCATTGATGAAAATAGTCGTCTCAAGAAACTATCAAAAGGAAACAAGGAAAAGGTACAACTGATTTTGGTTATGAGCCGTGATGCTCGTCTTTACGTTCTGGACGAACCCATTGGTGGGGTGGATCCAGCAGCCCGTGAGTATATCCTCAATACCATTATCAACAACTACTCCCCAACTTCTACCGTTTTGATTTCTACCCACTTGATTTCTGATATCGAGCCAATCTTGGATGAAATTGTCTTCCTCAAAGACGGAAAAGTCGTCCGTCAAGGCAATGTAGATGACATTCGCTATGAGTCTGGTGAATCCATTGACCAGCTCTTCCGTCAGGAATTTAAGGCCTAAGCAAAGGAGATTATTTATGTTTTGGAATTTAGTTCGCTACGAATTTAAAAATGTTAACAAGTGGTATTTAGCCCTTTATGGTGCTGTGCTAGTCCTTTCTGCCCTTATCGGGATACAAGCACAGACCTATAACAATCTGCCTGTCAAAGAAAACCAACCTGTCCTACTCATTTTTCTAGCTACTGTCTTTGGTGGCTTGATGATTACACTGGGGATTTCAACCATTTTCTTGATTATCAAACGCTTCAAAGGTAGTGTCTATGACCGACAAGGCTATCTGACTTTGACCTTGCCAGTTTCTGAGCACTATATCATCACTGCTAAATTAGTCGGAGCCTTTATCTGGTCTATACTTAGCTCGGTTGTACTGGCTCTAAGTGCTTTTCTTATTGTGACTATAACGGTTCCAGAATGGATGTCACATTATGACTTGTTCCCACTTGTAGGAACATACCTTCCTCAACTCTCTCTTGTGGGGTTATCCTTCCTACTAAATACCGTTTCTGGAATCCTCTGCATCTACTTGGCTATTTCCATTGGACAGCTTTTCAATGAATACCGTACAGCACTCGCTGTTGCAGCCTACATTGGGATCCAAATCGTCATTGGCTTTATTGAAGTCTTCTTCAATACCAGTACTAACTTCTATGTCAATTCACTTGCAGGATTTAATGATAATTTCTATATGGGAGCAAGCATAGGCATTGTTAAAGAACTCATATTCATAGCTATCTTTTATCTCGGAACCTACTATATTTTGAGAAACAAGGTTAACTTGCAATAGTTTTAAAATCAAAAAGGATAACATCTCATCACAGAGAGGCTATCCTTTTTGATTTTATCTCATTTTCCGTCTAACTTTATCTTACAGACGAATCCTTCTAACCAATTAATACTCTTCGAAAATCTCTTCAAACTACATCAGCTTCACCTTGCCGTAGGTATGGTNNACAACCTCAAAGCAGTGCTAAGGAGCATATCTATTATGCACCCCCCTATGTCTCTTGGGAAAGGGGAACTAATGAGAATCACAATAGGCTCATTCGGAGATGGTTACCTAAAGGAACTAAGAAAACGACTCCCAAAGAAGTCGCATTCATCGAAAATTGGATTAATAACTATCCTAAAAAACACTTGAACTACAAGTCCCCCAGAGAAGACTTCTTGATGGAGAACTTGAAATTTGGCAATGAAATAAAGACTATACAAATTGATTAGGGAATTTAAAACATAGTAGATTGAAACTAGAATAGTACACCTCTACTTCTAAAACATTCTTAGAAATCGATTTGACTGTCCTGATCGATTTATCCTGTTCTTATTTCATTTCACTATAATTTCTAACAATATTTTAAAAACTGAACCGTACTATTTCAACTTCCATAAATTACAATATTGATAGGCACAGTTCCCATACCTGTCCAAATTCGAATAACGTTTAGTATAAATTAGAATATGACTACAACATCACAAATAATTAGACTATCTATAATATCTACGATGTAACATATACATAGGAAGCACCGTTATCAAGAGCGCCAAGGCTATCAACCAGATAAGATGAAGATACAAACCTGTCACCTCACCTCCCCATATAATACGAATCATGCGGGTAGCGTGATACAAGGGAGAAAACCAAGTCAAATCACCAAGTATTGGGGGCAAGGAAGTAATGGGAAAGAAGGTATCTGAAAACATATAAAGAGGACGGATTACCAAAACATTGTAGTAATTCAGAAATTCCCTAGACGGTGCCAAGTAGGTAAAGATTAGTCCTAAAACACCAAACAAATAACCCACTATAAATAAAATCAGAGGAATCAATAACATCAAGACATGAAAATGCGCTGTGATAAGCATGGAAATCAGCCAAAAAATCCCACCGAAAATCACTGCACGAATACCTGCCCAGATAGCCTGACCCACCACAATATCACTCGTATTGATTGGCGTCATCAACATAGCATCATAAGTCTTTTCAATCTTATACTGGATAAAGGCATTGACCGTTGTTTCTGCGGTGGCCGCAGACATGGCAGTCGCAGCAATTAAACCTGTAATGACAAAATCACGGTAGAGCATACCGTTAACATGCGTCAAATAGGCACCAACTCCAAATCCCATTGCTAAAAGATAAAAGAGGGGGTCGATAAGGTTGGGGACAATTGAAATTTTAAATAAATTTCTAAAACTCATGTAGTTGCGTACCACAACGTGTCCGATGGACTGAAATGATAACTTAAACATGCAAGTCCTCCTTCTCTGTCCCAGTCAACCCCAAAAAAAGCGTCTCAAGGTTGTCAGCATCATACTTGATGAGCAAGTCTTCTACAGTTCCTTCTTCTTTGATAGTCCCTTGGTGGAGCATCAGCACCCTATCTGTCAAATATTCAATCTCATTCATATAGTGGGAAGTAATAATGATAGAAACACCTAATTCCTTCAACTCCAAAAGTTTATCCCAAATAATATTGCGGGATTGAATGTCTAAACCAACTGTCGGTTCATCTAAAATGATAATATCAGGCCGATTGATGAGAGCTCTTGCCAAGACAAGACGTCGTCGCATCCCACCCGACAGCTGATTCACCATCTTTTGCGCATGTTTGCTCAGTTGAACAAAATCCAAGAGAGAATCGATTCTCTTCCTAAATTCGACAGATGAGATACCATAACATAGACCGTGAGCAAAAAGATTATCATAAACATTCAAGGTCATGTCCAGCATATCCTCCTGCCCTACAATACCCAGACAAGATTTACTCTTACGACGATTGGTTTCAATATTTTGCCCCAAGATATCAATCTCTCCTGAGGAAATTGAGGTCAGTGAGTAAATCATCTTTAAAGTGGATGTTTTGCCAGCACCGTTGATTCCCAAGATACCCAAACACTCTCCTTCTCCCAATTCAAAGCTAATTCCCTTGACAGCTTCATAAGAACCATATTGCTTTTTTAGATTTTTAACACTTAACTTCTTCACTCTTTCTTTCCCCCACAAATAGAGCATGTTGGATACTTTGTTAATTCATCAAAATGTTGTTCTAATGTTATAAAGTCAATTGAGAATCTTTTATTAAATGTTAGCAATGCTTCGTATCCCCAAAAAATATATCTTAAAATTTCAAACGAAATAAAATACCCTTGAAATAGACAAGCAGGACCTAAAGCACCATTCGGAGTTCTGAACATCTCTAGTTCCAATGAATTTGTCATCGTACGAACAGTCTCCAACTCCTCAGCATACTCAGGAATTTTTTCCAAATCCTCTAAAAACTGACAGTAATAGCACGCTGCTTTATACGGAATAATTGAATATACTTTCCCATTTTTCTTACCCACCACAGCAGACAGACATAATTTATTGTATTGAACACAAGCTTCATTGACCCAAAAATCAATATAGCCTGTTGGATAATCTGCAACATTTACTACGATATCACATTTTGAAGTTTTTATTAACTCATCAACATCCTCTTTTGAACCTATCTCTTTATCAAGTACCTCAAATTCAATTAAAGGATTAAACTTTCTAAGCGACTCTTTTGCAGCCTCTACTTTTCTTTTTCCAATATCAGATGTCGAATACAAAATTTGTCTATTGAGATTACTAGCTTCGACCGTATCAAAATCAACTGCTGTAATATGCCCTATACCTAATTCAGCCAATGCTAGACAGATATTACTTCCTATACCACCAATACCTAAGAGCAAAATACGCGTCTTTTTTAATTTTAACTGATAATCATATTTTGTTAAAGATAATGTATCTAAAGTATTAAAAAAGTTAAGATTTACGGAATATCTGTCCAATTCTTCTGAAGTTAATTCAGTTGTAGTAACAAAATTATCCTCCAAATACCCTAGTGTATCTAGTAAAGAAATACTTTCTTCTACATCATTAGAAGACAAGTTATCAACTAAACTACAAATTTCATTGATTGTGTGTTTTCCATTGAGGAGCTTAATGAGCTGAGTATACTTCTCATCCAGATTCTCAATCTCAATACCATAATCTTTTCCTATACCTAATCTAATTTTATCCTTTAAAAATAGGACACTATGAATATCTTTAATTTTAGGTAAATTCAATTCTATTTCCTCCTAAAATAGACAAAAGGAATGGAAAAATCCATTCACTTTTGAAAAAATGTTGAGAATGTAATCTTAAGATTAACGTCCTTCAACTGTGGATACTGCTGCAATTACTTTTGTAATTTCACCTCCATTTAAACTCAGACAATAAAATTTAAAATATTCTCTAGTAAAACATTTTAAAAATCTATTTATCTTGTGCTTTAATTATAGTATAATAAAAGATAGAAAATCATCGATATATGAAATTCGGAGAAAATTTTTATGGAACCAGATATTTTCATCATCACAAAACTCTTATCAGACCCTTCTCGGATGCACATTTTAGATATTCTAATGGATGGAAAAGCTCACACGGTTAACGAAATTGCCAGCTTTACCAAAATCAAGCAACATACTGTCAGCTATCACCTCAAATTACTTACCGAAGCACAGGTAACCACTCTACAAACCTATGGACGTTTTCATTATTATTCCTTAAAAAGTGCTGCCATTGCAGAAATGCTGGAATTTCTCAGCTTCTACTCTCCTCAGCGTGATGTCAAAAGTTATAAACAACACATTCACAAAAAGGAATTAAAGGTCGCTCGCACCTGCTATGACCATATTGCTGGTGAGCTTGGCATTTCCATTACCAATTATCTCTTGCAAGAAAATCTCCTCAGCGAATCAGAAAAAGACTTCCAACTCACTGAAGCTGGGAAGTCTTATTTCCAAAGAAAATTACACATTGATACGGATGAATTGAAAAAGAAAAAACGGAAATTTTGCCCTAAATGTTTGGATTGGAGCGAACGTAAAAATCATGTCGGCGGAGCTCTCGGCAATGCTCTTTTAGAATTTTTCAGTGAAAAACAATTGGTCATCCCTGCACAAACGCCACGTTCACTTACCATTACAGAGCAGGGCAAAGAATTCCTCGAAAAGGAGTGGGGGATTTAAACATGGATTTTTAAGCAAATAACTGTCCATACCAATTCTATAACAACCTCTCTATTCCCCTTACTCTCCCAACTGGGCACTGTAGGCGATAATCTGATTAACCGTATCAGACAAGAATTGGATGGTATCACGAAGTGGTTTGTCTGTTGAAATATCGGCTCCGATAATCATGGCTGACTCAAGCGGTGTCTTGCTACCACCTGATTTGAGGAGATTGAGCCAGTCTTCAGCTCCGGTTTCAGAGTTTTTAAGATGAAGGTAACCAGCTGTCGAGATAACTAGTCCTGCTGAGTAAGTATAACTATACAAGCCCATGTAGTAGTGAGCTTGGCGCATCCAAGTCAAAGCTGCATCATCGTCGATTTCAATGGCATCTCCCCAGAAATCGGTCAAAACTTCCTTCATAATGCTGTTGAGCTTACTTGCTCCAAAGGTCTCCCCTTCTTCAATCAATGTATACACTTTACGCTGGAATGCTGCTTCCAAAAGGTGAGTGATAAAGTTATGGAAGTAGGTGTCTGTCAAGCGGTGAGCCAGAGCGAAGCGTTTTTGACGAGGGTCGTCAGACTGATGCTCCAAGTAATCACTGAGAAGCAATTCATTGAAAGTTGACGGCGCTTCAACATAGTAAGTCGACATGTGAGCATTGAAGTAACTCTGATGATTGTCTGAAAAGATGAATTGACCAGAATGCCCGATTTCATGAATCAAGGTATAGACATCGCTCAAACGGCCTGTCCAGCTCATGAGGACATAAGGGTGCACGCGATATGAATCCGCCGCATAACCGCCGGAATCCTTGCCACTGTTAGCAGCAAAGTCCACCCAGCGCTCTTCTTGATAGCGAGCAACTTCCTGACAATATTCCTGCCCCAAAGGTTCTACCGACTTCATGACCAAATCATAGGCGTCGTCAATAGTCACTTGAGGATTGAGGGCGCTATCCAAGTCCAATTTCCAGTCTGCAAAGGTCATCTTTTCAAGGCCATTCACCTTGGCAACATGCTTGAGGTATCTCTGAGCAACGGGCGCAAAATCCTTCATGATGAGGTCAATCTGACGATCAAACATAGCACGGTTCACTTCTTGCTCAGCCAGGAGATAATCAAAGACTGAGTCGTAACCCTTCATATCTGCTAGTAGTTTTTCAGACTTGACTTGGGCTAGATAGGCTGCAGCGGCCGTATTTTGGTGCTTACGAAGTCCCTCTGAGAAGGAACGGAAGGATTTCTCACGAACCTCAGCATCCTCATGATTTTGGTAGAAATTTTCATAGGTCACAAAGCTGTTTTTGTAGGTCTTGCCATGGGCTTCAAAGTCAGCCATTTCAAAATCCCCAGCACGCATCTTAGTATAAATATCCTGCGGACTGTAGAAAACTTCACCGAGATTGGTCAAGGCCTTCTCCACATCAGCCCCTAGATAGTGGGCTTTTTTGATTTTGGCCTGACGAATGGCCGCCGTCAAATGAGGCAATTTACCCAAACGGTCCAAGACTTCCTCATCAGCTTCCACCAAGGCATCGTCAAAGAAGGTCAAGGCTACGCTGGCGTCTGTTTCAAATTCCATCCCAGCTTGGGCGATATTAGCAAAATCCTCATTGCTATAGTCTGTCGTCTGCGGCATAAAGCCATAGTTGCCAATATGGCTCATCTGAATGTAGATTTGTTCCAATTCCGCAAAGGCCTTTTCAAAATCCTCAAAAGTATGAAGATTTCCCTTGTAATCACGACTAAATTGGTTGATGTCTTCACGAGCCTTCTCGATCGCACGCAAGAAATCCTCACGGTCTTGATATAGGGCTGTTAAATCCCAAAGTTCCTTCTCTGGAAATTCTGAACGGTGTTTTTGTTCCATTTTCTTCCTCTTATTTCTCTAATTCTAATAAAACACTAAGGGCTGATAAGGCGTAAAGCGGTGCTGTTTCTGCTCGCAAGATACGAGGGCCAAGTCCTGCCAATACTGCTCCCTTAGCTTCGAAACTCTCAATTTCTGCAGGTGACAGACCGCCTTCTGGTCCAAATATAAAGAGCAATTTGGCTCCTTTTTCAAGACCAGAGACTGCTTGCAAGAGAGCAGTGGCTTCACCGTCTTTAGCAGACTCTTCATAAGCTACTATGATAGAGTCAAACTGGTCCAACTGAGCTAGAAAATCGGCTTTTTTCTCGAAAAGCTTGATACTTGGAACAACATTACGCTTGCTTTGTTCTGCTGCTCCAAGGGCAATTTTTTCTAATTTTTCAACCTTTTTATCCAATTTCTTGCCATCCCACTTGGTAACTGACCAGTCGGCAGGAAAGGCCCAGATTTGGCTAGCACCCAGTTCGGTTACTTTTTGAGCGATGAACTCCAGCTTGTCTCCCTTGGGAAATCCAGATGCGATGGTCACTTGGATTGGTAATTCCACATTGTCAGCTAATTCTTGGACCAACTCAAACTGACGGGCTTCCACATCCAGCACGCACGCCAAACGTTTTATGCCATCATCAAAGACCAAGGTCACTTCATCATCTTCTTTCAGGCGCATAACCTGAAACATATGCTTGCTGGTTTCCTTGTCCTCGATGGTGACAGGAGAGACTGCACTCCCCTTGACAAAATACTGCTGCATGCTAGCCTCCAATCACACCTGAAATATCCTTGGTTTTCTTAAAGACACAGGCATTCCATTCCCCTTGAACCATGTGGGTTTCAAGGAAAAATCCAGCTGACTCAGCCGACTCGCGCACCATGTCCCACTTGTCCTTGATAATGCCACTCATGATCAGGTAGCCTTCATCCTTTACCAAGCGATAAGCATCCTCCGTCAGATGAATGAGAATATCCGCCAAGATATTAGCCACGATGACATCTGCTTCAATCTCAACTCCCTTAAGCAAGTCTCCTGCTGCTACATGGATATTTTCCATACCAGTGTTGAGCTCAATATTTTCCTGAGCGACACGAACCGCCACATCATCCAAGTCATAGGCGAAAATCTCCTTGGCACCTAGGAGTGAGCTTGCAATAGAAAGAACCCCTGAACCAGTCCCTACATCTAGCACTGTTTCGCCACCACGAAGAACCTGTTCCAAGGCAAAGAGGCTCATCTTGGTTGTTGGGTGGGTCCCTGTCCCAAAGGCCATACCAGGATCCAGCTTGATAATCTTTTCTCCTGCTGTTGCCTCATAGTCCGTCCATGACGGTACGATGGTCAGGTCATGAGTGATGCGTGCCGGTTCATAATACTTCTTCCAGTTGTCAGCCCAGTCTTCCTCAGCCAAGGCAGTCGTGCCCATCTTGACTTCTCCTAGGTCCATAAAGTCGGTCAATTCTGCCAGACGAGCCTGCAAATCCGCTTCAACTGCTGCTACATCAACCGTTTCAGGGTAGTAGGCGGTCACTACGATTTCTTCCTGTTGCTCCACCTCTGGGAAAATTTCACCGAATCGGTCCACATTTCCCACATAGTCCATGCTGTCTTCAATTGCTACCCCTTGCGCTCCCAGCTCAATCAAGAGATTGGAAACCAACTCCTCTCCCTCACGCTTCACTGTAACTTTTAACTCTTGCCATGTTTCCATTATTAAGATACCAAGCCCGTAAAACACAAAGCCAAAATAGGAAACTCTCTGAAGACGTTTGTGTCTAAGAGAAGTTTATCTTTTTGGCACAGTGTTTAGGGCGGGTTCAGTTTAGAAATGTAACTGAACCATCCTTTCTAATCACTTACTTTTAAATAATCTTTTAATCTCTCTTGCAACTGAGGCACAACTTGACTGGAACTAAGAAATTCCTCAACATTCATCAGCTGATAGCCCTGTCCTTCATCTCCGAAGATGATATTGTCAAATTGTTCTTGTCTTAGCTGACCAACCATAAAGACCGATTTCTTGCCTTTAAAAATTACGCTAGGATAAATCTTGCTCCAAAGCAGACAGTCTTCATCTAAATGAATTCCCAGTTCCTCATAAACTTCACGCCGAGCGCATTCAAAAGGGCTTTCGTCCCCTTCACGGCCACCACCTGGCAACTCCCACATGTTGGGACAAGGGATATCGTCCTTGTCATCACGCAAAATCGTCAGTAGCTTATCCCCACAAAAGAGGGCAATCTTGCAACCTTGGAAATCAGAAATTTCTAGTTCCATCTTCAGTTCCTTCTAACATTTCCTTTTCCAGCTCTGCTAACAAGTTTTCATAATAGCGTTTCTCGTCCCTCAACATTCGACTACTATCCATTTTCTGTCTAGCAATCTTGAGAGCCTTACGAGTTCGATCTACATCTTTCTTCACCTTTAATTGATACCAGGCTTGTATCACTTGAAGATTGGACAGTTTGAGAGACAGAAACGATTTGACCTGTCGAATACTAGCATATTGCTCCGCTTGCTCAAAATCTCCTTCCAACAAGGCGATATGAAGCAGGGATAGTTGGGCAACTGTCTGCATCATCGGAGTAGTTGTCCTCTCAAGTAATGCTTGAAACTGCTGTTTAGCTACTTCTTCCTTCCCTTCCAAAATGGAAACTTCACCTTGCATACCTAATACACCATCCGCAAAACTCCCTCGTGCATCCTCAGGAACTGCTTGAACAAAGTCTTTCAAATCATATTCTTGAGGAGCAAGCAAAGTTTGAGCAGAATGTCTCAATACCAGGTAGGCGTATTTGGTATTTTCAGGGTGTTGTAGTAATTCCCAAATTTTTGCTCCATCGGTGATGTCGACTGGCAAAATGTTATTTAGGAAGAAAGATAAATTAAGAAAAATCCAAGTCCCTGCAAAATACCAGCTTCTTGTCAAAAATCCAAACACTATCGCCAATAATATCAAGCCGAGATGAACCATCAAGCCTCCTGAAAGCATCAGGATGATTCTTTGATCGCTTTCATCCTCTTTTAAACCAATGTATTGAGCACCAACATTTTTCAGAATGGCTGTTCTACTAAGATGAAACCTGCCTGACTTTTTGGTCAAAATAAAATGTCCTAATCCAAAAGCCACCAGCCGATAGCCTGTCAAGTAGCCACAAAAAGCATGACCCAGTTCATGAAGAATAAAGATTAAATACATGCTTAGAAGAGCGAAGGCATAACCAAAAGTAAAGGCTAAAACTGCGGAATACCCCAACTCTGCAAATGCGATTGTTCCACAAGCAAAAGCTAGCATAATAAAGACAACAGCTAGCACATAAACCAAATAAGTCCCAATTTTCTTCATAACACCTCCAACCAACTCCTAGTATCTTGGATAAGGATAAAATTCTCCCTCTTCCAAGCCAACTTTTCCTTCTTCAAAGACTTCTTGATTCCATTCCATAACAAATTCCTCTGCTTCTGGGTCTTCCAAAAAGTCCATAAGGGCATCTAGTCCAACCTCGGCAGTATCTTTAAGGAATAGAGCAAAATAAGCTAAAAATTCACGGGAAAATCCTTTTTTAGGCAGGTAAGGAATAACAGTCAAATAGTCTTCCTCATTGACTGTTGACTTGGCAGGATTGTAGAAAAGGACCGCTTCCTCAAAAAGAATGTCATCTGATGAAACCTCTCCGTCTTCATCCACCATCTCCACACCTGCAGCATTTTGCGCTTCCAATAGAAAACTCACTTCTACCGCATGGTTGCGTTTGTCCCAGCTAATCTCAAAGTCAAAGGGAAAGTTCTTGTCCAACTCTTCCTCTAAAACATCTAAAAATCCGTATGTTGCCATTTTGTCCTCTTTCTATGCGACTCTTTAATCGCCCCGATTGCTCGGAAATATGCTAAAATAGATACTACCATCTTACCACAAAATTATTTTATGTCCTAATTATACCATATTACCTCATTTAAACCCTTGGTATCAGTGATTTTCTTAAAAGTCTGATTTCTTCATTTCTCATAAAAATCAATATAAAAAGCCCGCGAAAGGGCTAATAAATCTATAAAATCAATAGGCGAGTAACTAGCACAAGTGGACGTGCTTTTTTATTGACTATTACCACGATACCACGCTTAATCTTAGGCTTGAACTTTCTTATCTGCAATAGCGTCTGTCAAAGTCTGAGAAAAGTTAAGTCCCATTTCTCGTCCCAACTTATCTGCCCATTTTGGTATGGTCAAAGTCTTTTTAATGGGTTCCTGACTTCCTAGGTATTCTGATACATCAACAGATACCATAGAAATAAAAGATTTATCAAGGTCATAGGTTGACACGAAATCTTCATCATCTTTAAAAGGATCATTATCAATTAAAGACAAGCTATTGATATCTGATGGCTGAGGTAACTCTCCATCACTCTCTATCAAATCTGCAACAGTTATCCCTAGCCACTCCGACCCCATAGCCAAAGCCTCAGAAATCCCCTCTCCTTGTGTAGCTGAGTATTCAAAATCTGGGAAATGGACAAAATAAGTCGCTTCTGTTCCGTCTGTGTCGTCATAATAAAATAAAGCTGGATACGTAACTAACATTTCACTACCTCCATATCAAAAAGCAGGGACTGAATTTTACAACCCAGCTTGCTTTCTTATCCCTCTTTCAGTGTACTTATTCAGCTCACCATGAGGGATTGTGATAGGTCTTTCCCCTTGCTTTTCCATTTTAATATGGGAACCTTTACCGCCTCTAGTCTTTATCCAACCATGGACCGTAAGGAGTTTAACCATCTCTTTTTGTGTCATAGGCATAGCGCTTTTACCTCCTGACAACACCATTATAACACGTGTTACACGTATTGTAAAGGAGTGATACTTATTATTCTATTATACATAAAAGCCCCTAGATGTGGTTCTAAGGGAAGCCAATTTATTCATACCTATTTTCTAATGAGTAGTAAAAACTGCTTCTTTATCGAGCAATTCATCATCTGTATAGTCAATTGTAAAAGTATCTCGATCTAAGACAGATTGAGGCGGAGTTGAATGAATCATAGGAACACTGCGTACTCTATATTTTTTATCTCCAATTTTTACAAACTGATACTCTTCGAAAATCTCTTCAAACCACGTCAACGTCGCCTTACCGTA